>DATNPC010000584.1:0-12904 GCA_036703375.1 Allocoleopsis sp. | reverse complement strand
AGGGACTAGTTCAATCGACAATTGGGTTTAAGATTGCCAGATATAGGTAAACTTACCGCTTAGAGAGTTTTGAATTAAAATAATTCGTCACTCCTGCAAAGCAGGTAGCGATCGCTACCTCCCTAGAACATTCGTACTACTAAATCCCCCCATCTGTCCAGTGGGATCGAGATTTTTCCCAGATGATTTAGCCTATTTCATCAGTTCCTAAAAGACTGGCAAGTAATGCTTGTTGTGCGTGCATGCGATTTTCTGCCTGATCCCAAATTCGCGATCGCGATCCTTCCATGACTTCATCCGTAATTTCTTCTGAGCGATGAGCGGGTAAACAGTGCAGCACAATCGCTTCTGGGTCAGCATAAGCCAATAGCTGCTCGTTGACTTGGTAAGGTTGAAATACAGGAATTCTCTCATCCGCTAACTCCTCCTGACCCATACTTGCCCACACATCGGTGTAGATTACATTGGTTCCCTTAACCGCCACTACAGGGTCATCAGTCAACAGCACTTCCGTTTTACCGTTAGCAATGGTCTGCGCCTGCTCGACCAGCCCCGCATCGGGTTGGTGACCAGGTGGAGTTGCTACTCTCACATTCATTCCGGTTAAGGCGCATCCCAACAGCAGGGAATGAGCGACATTGTTGCCATCTCCGACATACGTCAATGTCGCTCCCGCCAGCGAACCAAAGCACTCCTGCACCGTCAACAAGTCAGCTAATACTTGACAGGGATGCTCAAAATCCGTCAGAGCATTCACGATGGGAATCTGAGAGTATTGTGCAAACGTTTCCAATTCCCCCTGATCGAAGGTACGAATTGCTAAGATATCCAGGTACCGATCTAGCACTCGTGCTGTATCTATGGCGGGTTCTCCTCGACCCACTTGGGTAACGTTGGGATTCAAGTCAATGACCTGACCGCCTAGTCGGTACATTGCTACTGAGAAACTAACTCGTGTTCGTGTGGAAGCTTTATAAAACAGTAGCCCTAATACCTTGTTACACCGCAGGCTCAATTGACCGGACTTGAGTTGCGCCGCTACTTGTAACAACTGGTGAATTTCATCAGCACTGAGGTCTGCTAAACTCAGCAAATCTCGTCCTTTTAATCCCTTCATTTCCTTGTCCCTAATGACTAACTAAGCGGATGAGTTGTTGCACAACGATAAATTATTTGCTTTCGCACAATAGAGCATACTCTTTTTAAGGAATCAGCCTTCTACAGTGACCCAGCTATTTCCCAGCAGCACTATCTTAAGGAAAACTATCAGATTTTTATCAAACCATGCCAACTTTTGCTAGAGTGCAATGAAAAGTTTTCGGTATATTTTAGAACAGATTTAGTTGATAACTTCCTATCCAAATAATTTTCATGCTTGTTGGAGAATCCCCCCGGAGCCGGAGTTATTCCAAATCAGGGCAACGTATTATAACCAAAAAGTGTAGTAACGGCATGCAGGGTATTTCCATTAGTTGAAGGCGAGTTTGAACGCGCCTATTGAATAGGTACAAACTCCAATTTGATGACATTTAAACATCAATTGGAGTAAAACTGAATAGCTTCGATAAACGCTCAGTAAAATTCTCCGTAAATTTTCGCGAAATGGTAGGATAATTTAACCGTTTTATCCCTAAAAGGCTTGACGTAATTATTTAGGTAAAGTTTTTAGGAAAAATGAGATAATTTTAAAAGGTTTGGGGAATTCAAGGCGATGCATTAGATAGGAAAGCGACAGCATGAATAGTGACTCTCGACGACAACAGCGCGATTTCAGATTAGACGCCATGTACTGTCATGCACGAAAAAATACGAAAAACCTCGCGTTCGTCCTTCCGCTTCCCGACTCCCGACTCCCCATAGGCAAGCCAGATACTCCTCTCCTCAGACGTAAAAAGCTACCCGGTAGTCTAGGAATTGCTCTTCTAAATTTAGGATTATTACTCGCTCCAGTTGCGATACCCAGTCCAGCACGAGGGGCCCAAGAGATTTATATCCCTTACGGCCCGATGGAATTCTCGTTGCCAGTATCGGCTCTAGCCCTTTATGCCAAAGAGGGCAAGATTAATCAGGAATTAGCCGTTTATGCGGGTTATTTAGACCCGAAACAACTCGAACAGCTCCGGAAAGTTTTAGTCACTCGCATTGATGTGACGCCAGTCGCGATCGCGCAATTTCTCTATTCACCGCAAGGAAAAATCATTTTAGAGCGGATAGGAGAGATCGTCCAAACAAAAGCCGGTCAAGATGGATTCTATGCGATTCGAGCTGCACTCATCCTCGCGGCAGCCGATCCCGACGGCTTAACGCTGTTGAATGTCTTGGAGAAGTTCCCAACGTATGGGATAAAAATTAACTCGGCGCGTGGATTTCAGTTACTCGACGAGTTATCCAATCTGATTAAGAGTACTGGATCGGCGATCGCAGCCGTCAATCGACAAGCGATCGCTGAAGCATCAGCTCAAGACCCACCCCCAGGTTCCCTCCAGGCATCCTCAACCCTAGGCTACAATCCTTTCTCCCAAAAGCCAGACTTGCGAAAGCCTGGTTCTGTCAGCTTTTTAAAGCAGGCGCTCATGCTAACTGACTTGCGTCGGAGGCGAACGCTGCCAGTCGATCTGTATTTACCTACCTCCTCAAGCCCCTTATCCAGAGGGGGGTTAGTACCCGTAATTGTAATTTCTCACGGACTCGGTTCCGATCGCCAAACGTTTGCCTATTTAGCCGAGCATTTAGCGTCTTACGGATTTGCTGTTGCCGTACCCGAGCATCCAGGAAGTAATGCCGATCAAATCAAAGCTCTCATTAACGGGTTGGCGAATGAAGTCACTAGTCCCGCAGAATTAATTGACCGCCCCTTGGATATCAAATTTTTGCTAAACGAACTGGAGCGTTCTTATGGCAAACAACTGAATTTAAAGCAAGTCGGTGTCATCGGTCAGTCGTTTGGGGGTTATACAGTCTTAGCCCTGGCGGGTGCCCAGATAAATTTCGAGCAACTGGCCAAAGATTGCGGGCCCTCGAATAACTCCTTGAATTTGTCTCTACTCCTCCAGTGTCGAGCGGAGGAGTTACCGATCGTCGATTATCAGTTGTCCGATCCACGAGTGCAAGCCGCGATTGCCATTAATCCAGTCGATAGCACAGTCTTTGGAGAATCTCAGCTCAGCAAAATTCAAATCCCGTTGATGCTTGTTGCAGGGAGTGACGATACGGTAGCACCCGCCTTACCCGAACAGATTCGTCCCTTCACTTGGTTAACCACTCCCAACAAGTATCTCGTTTTGCTCAATGATGGAACTCACTTTTCCACGCTGGCAGAATCAACAGGGGGAGTTCCCGTACCCGAAACGGCTATAGGACCCTCTCCGGCTTTGGCTCAGGACTACATGAAGGCACTGAGCGTAGCATTTTTTGAAACGTATATCGCAGGCAATTCCGACTATAAACCCTATCTGAGTGCTGCCTACGCTCAATTTATTAGTAAGAACCCCCTGCCTGTGAGTCTCATACAGTCGTTGACGGCAGAGCAACTCAGCCAAGAGCAAGAGAAACCTACTCCAGAACCGACACCCTCGCCTCAACCATCAAGCAGCGGTCAGTGAACAGGGAACAGCGATCGAGTTGTCTCGCCAGAGGCGCTCCCTGGCGCTCTCCAGATGGGGATCGAACCCGCACTATTGAACCTTCGTGGCGGGCAATCGCCAGTAGGAATCTGCTCAAAAATCTGAAATACTAAAAAAAGTTAAGATTTAAATAACTTTTGTAACAATAGCAAACATGCCAGTCAAAGTTGGAGATACGGCACCTGATTTCACTCTGCCCTCTCAATCGGGTGCATCTGTCAGCCTTAAAGATTTCATCGGCAAAAAAAACGTCGTTCTCTACTTCTACCCCAAAGACGATACCCCCGGATGTACAGCCGAAGCTTGTGCCTTTCGCGATAGTTACGAAGTATTTAAAGACGCTGGGGCTGAGGTGATTGGTATCAGCGACGACTCACCGGCCTCTCATGAGAAATTTGCTACCAAGTACAAGCTGCCATTTACCCTATTGAGCGATACAGGCAAGCAGGTTCGCAAGCTCTATGGAGTTCCCTCCACTCTCGGACTTCTCCCCGGTCGAGTCACCTATGTAATCGATAAGAATGGGGTAGTGCAGCATATTTTTAACTCTCAGCTCAACTTTAAGGCCCACGTTGAGGAAGCGCTGAAAACATTGCAACAGCTGCAAACAGCCTAAAGTTAGGTTACATCGAATTCAAAGCTGGAACAGGAATAGCGATCGCATTACAAAAGTGATACCGCTATCCCTGTTCTATCATTTTTTTGCACACAAAAGCCTGGAGAGTCACCTTTAATGAGGACTTTTTACCACAAGATTTTCTGTATGATCGGTGCATGATTTATCAACCGTCACGCCCAAAAATCCCTGAATCTAGCTGGAAACGTCCCATTGGTCTGGGCTGGGACAACCCCTACACCGTTCGCTACGCCAGCAACCTCGATGATGGCCCCTGGCATGGAATGCCCCTTGGTGGTTTTGGGGCAGGTTGCATCGGTCGCTCTTCGCGAGGAGACTTTAATTTATGGCATCTGGATGGAGGAGAGCATACATTTAGAAGTCTCCCCGCCTGCCAGTTTAGTGTCTTCGAGCAGCCCGACAATTCACCTAAACAAGCTTACGCCCTGTGTACCGAACCTCCAGAGGACGGCACGCTAAGTTCCTGGCAGTGGTATCCGGCTGCGCGGGAAATTGGAAATGGACAAGATGCTGCTCAATCCTCTTCCTCCAATCCAGGGAGTTACCACGCGCTGTATCCCTGTAGCTGGTTTGTTTATAACAATGTGTTTCAGACAGAACTGACGTGCGAGCAGTTTTCTCCCATTTGGGCGGGAAGTTACCAGGAAAGCAGCTACCCTGTAGCCGTGTTTGAGTGGACGGCACACAATCCTACAGACGCACCGATTACCCTCAGCATCATGCTCACCTGGCAGAATATGGTGGGCTGGTTTACTAACGCGATTAAGAAGCCGCAGGTGCAGGTACGGGATGATGGGAGTCCAGTGTATGAGTACCAACCGCGCTGGGGAGATAGCACGGGCAGTTACAATCAGTGGATTGTGGATAATTACCGGGTTGGGTGTCTCTTAGACCGCGTTCGGTTGAATGATAGCGAAGCAGTTACGACTCTTCGCGGTGGGTCTGAAATTCAGGAAGGGGAAGGGCAGTTGTGCTTGGCCACAGTCACGAACCCCAGCGTAGAAGTGTTTTACCACACGCGCTGGAACCCGGCTGGCAATGGGGCTGAAGTTTGGGAATCCTTTGCCGCCGATGGTAGCTTGGCCGACTCCCAAGATGAGACTCCGGCAGAACCGGGCGAACAAATTGCTAGTGCGATCGCTGTTCGTTTTACAATTCGTCCGGGGAGAACGCGCAAAATTCCGTTTATCCTCGCTTGGGATTTTCCGGTCACTGGATTTACTCCAGGTGTCAATTATTACCGACGCTACACGGATTTTTTTGGTCGCACGGGTCATAATGCTTGGTCGGTTGTTCGCACTGCCCTCAAACACAACGAGCTGTGGCGAGAGAAAATCCAGTCTTGGCAGGAACCTATCCTCGATCGCAACGATTTGCCGAACTGGTTCAAGATGGCGCTGTTTAATGAGTTGTATTTACTCGCAGGAGGCGGTACGCTCTGGACAGCAGCAAGCGATCGCGATCCAATCGGTCAGTTCGCGGTTCTAGAATGTTTGGATTATCGGTGGTATGAGAGTTTGGATGTCAGGCTGTATGGCTCGTTTGCTTTAGCCATGCTCTGGCCTAGGCTGGATAAAGCAGTGCTAGAAGCTTTTGCTCGTGCTATCCCGACTAGCGATGATACGCCGCGAATAATTGGTTACAATCAAGCCCAGGCGATTCGGAAAGCCGAGGGTGCAACACCTCACGACCTTGGTGCGCCGAACGAACACCCCTGGGAGAAAACGAATTACACGAGTTACCAGGACTGCAACCAGTGGAAAGATTTACCTTGCGACTTTGTCCTGCAAGTCTATCGAGATTTTGTATTAACAGGTGGCAATGACACTGACTTTTTGTGGGAGTGTTGGTCTGCCATTGTTAAAACACTGGCTTACGTCAAAACCTTCGACAAAGACGGAGACGGAATTCCGGAAAACTCCGGTGCGCCGGATCAGACGTTTGATGACTGGCAGCTCAAAGGTATTAGTGCCTATTGCGGTGGGTTGTGGCTGGCGGCACTGGAAGCAGCAATCGCGATCGGTGAAATCCTCATCGCTCATTATCCCCCCCTCTCCGAACTAGTTGAGGCATCTCAACCCGAGACGATTCAGGAAAATATCGACCTCTATCAGCAATGGTTAGAACAAGCCCAGCCGCTTTACCAGAAAAAACTGTGGAACGGTCAATATTACCAACTCGATAGCGAAAGTGGTTCGGATATCGTTATGGCAGACCAAATGTGCGGCCAATTCTACGCTCAATTACTGGGATTGCCAGATATCGTGCCGAGAGAGTGCGCTCAATCGGCTCTTAAGACAGTCTATGATGCCTGCTTCCTGAAGTTTCAAAACGGTCAATTTGGCGCAGCAAATGGCGTTAGACCGGATGGTTCGCCGGAAAATCCGGATGCTACCCATCCGTTGGAAGTCTGGACGGGTATCAATTTTGGACTAGCATCCTTTCTCATGCAGCAAGGGATGAAGGATGAAGCCTTTCGACTAGCGGAGGCAGTGGTGCGACAGGTTTATGAAAATGGCTTGCAATTTCGGACACCGGAAGCCATTACAGCAGCAGGAACCTTCCGAGCGAGTCACTATTTACGCGCAATGGCGATTTGGGGGATTTATCTAATGCTCTCCAGTTGAGGCAAAGGGTTTAGCAACTGATGAAAAACTCTAGGTCGTAGCTAGAATCTTTATGAGTTACTAGGCTAGCAGGGAATGGATGTAAGCTTGTGGCTGTGTGAGATGCGATCGCATCCCAACAGTCAGGCTCGATCACGAATCTTCGCCGTGCTGCATTTTTTTTGCGATCGCACCGCCATTATAGGCAACTGACCATTCACCATTCACACTGAAGCAAACATCAAACCCTAGGGCATGAGCTTTGATGGCGTAGTAACGATACCCAATCATCAGAGCATTTCGTAACGCTTCGCTGAAGCATTCAATCCGAATTGCTCGATATTGCAGTAAAACACCCAAGCTGTTTTTGACTTTGTAGGTTTCAAGCGTTACGTGGCAGGGCTGTAGTGCCTCCTTATGCAGCCAATCTAAGGAATCTAGCCATAGGGAAACTACTCGCTCGTCTAGCTGGGCGCTTAGGGTCTGATTATCCATGATTGATTCAATATTGGTTCAAGAATGTTCCTGAAGTTTGCAGGTCACAACTGTGCATCTCTCTTAAGGATGATATTACAAAATTTCATCATTTGTCCTGTATCCCAACGAACGTAACGTAGTTCGTGCGGTACTTTGAGCTGAAATTGTTTAATTTGATACTAATTTAAAGAGCAATTATCCTGAAACGATATAACACGCTCTGACGTACCACTGGAGCGTAATACAGTTTCGTACTGAGACGGTAGCTTATTAATTTTATACACTGTTTTCACCGGGTTTGGAAAATTTCCCAAGTACCCTAAGCATGTAGTATTTCTCTAATGTCTCAGTCTCAACCGAGCCTAATTCATCGAAAATCTCCGAGAAACCCCGCCCTGAAGTGCGGGGAGGGATAGGAGGGTAATAGAGAGGGGCCAACCCCCTCTCTATTACCAATTCACACAATAGCTAGTAGAATGTGAGGCATGACTCAACGCGCCTACCGATACCGCTTTTACCCAACGCCGGAGCAAGAAGAACTCTTGCGCCGCACGCTGGGTTGCGTTCGGTTGGTCTACAACAAGGCGCTGCACACTCGCACAGAAGGCTGGTACGAGCATCAACAACGGATTGACTACAAGCAGACATCTGCTATGTTGACTGCCTGGAAAAAGCAAGAAGACTTGCAATTTCTCAACGAAGTAAGCTGCGTACCGTTGCAGCAGGGATTGAGAAATCTGCAAACAGCCTTTACTAACTTCTGGGCAGGTCGTGCCAAGTACCTCAACTTTAAGAAGAAGCGAAGTGGTGGCAGTGCTGAGTTTACCCGTTCTGCCTTCAAGTGGAAGGATGGGAAACTGTGGTTGGCAAAGTGCTCCGAACCTCTGCCAATCCGTTGGAGCCGCACTCTGCCTGAAAACTGCGAACCCTCTACGGTGACAGTGAGGCTGGATGCATCGGGGCGCTGGTTTATCTCTTTGTTGGTGGAAGACCACACGGTTAAGGCACTGCCTCAAATTGACAAAGCTGTTGGGATTGATGCAGGAATCACCTCCTTGATTGCTACCAGCGATGGCGAACATGTTGCTAATCCCAAACACTTCAAGCGCCTGAGATACAAGTTGAGGCAAGCTCAAAAAGCCTTGTCTCGGAAGGTCAAAGGCTCGAACAATCGGGAGAAAGCAAGGATTCAAGTAGCCCGAATCCACGCCCGAATTGCCGACTCTCGAACAGATTTTCTTCACAAGCTGACGACTCGACTGGTACGTGAAAACCAAACGATTGTGGTCGAGGATTTGGCGGTGAAGAATATGATGACCAACCACAAGCTGGCGGCTGCTATTGCCGATGCAAGCTGGAGTGAATTGGTTCGTCAATTGGAATATAAGTGCCAGTGGTATGGTCGAACGCTGGTTAAGATTGACCGCTGGTTCCCCAGTAGTAAGCGCTGTGGACATTGCGGTCACGTTGTCGATAAATTGCCGCTTAATGTTCGGGAGTGGACGTGTCCGGAATGCGGAGCGCAGCACGACCGAGACATTAATGCCGCAAACAATATTCTCGCCGCAGGGCTTGCGGTGATAGTCTGTGGAGCGAACATAAGACCTCTTGGGCATGAGTCTAAAGGGCAGTTGCAAAAAACCAGTAATGGAAAGAAGCAGAAACCTAAATTGTGAGGTTTAGGAATCACCGTCCTTCAAGGGCGGTGAGGATGTCAAAGTGCGCTCGGCTTCTCTACGAGATGCTCTGCGATTTTCATGCCCGAAAGACTGTACGCTGGTGCCGTAGGCAATCGCCCTGCCTACCCCAACTGCTACTACTCTGGCAAATCTGGCTCAACACCCAACTCGTTTAATTTCGCCCGCAACTCCTCCACTTGCCGTTGCGCCAGTTCCTTTTGTTTTCGTTCTGCTTCAACCTGTTGCTGTGCTGCCTCAGCCCGCTGCTGTGCCACTTCTGCTCTCTCTTCTGGTGTTGACACCAACTGATGCTCTGGCGTAAAAAACCGTAGCTGTGATTCGTAAACCCCCAAGAACAACTCTAACTGCTGACTCCATAACCACCCCTGAGCATTCGGTTCTAGGGGTTGGTACTGACTACCCATGAGGCGAAATCCTTGGAACTCCAACGTCTCTGGGTGAAACCAAAAATATTCTGGGGTGCGAAACGTATCCTGGTAGAGCGTTTTTTTGAATCCTTTGTCAACTTGGGCAGTGCTATTAGAAAGCAATTCAATAATTACATTGGGATACTTGCCCTGTTCTGCCCACACCATCCAGCTTCTACGGGGTCGATTTTCAACTCCCAGCACCACAAAAAAATCTGGTCCTCTAAAGTCTCGCGTAGTGATTTGTTGCTCGCTGAAATAAATGGTGAGATTCCCTGTGGCGTAGAAGTCAGTACGTTCTCGCCACCACCACTTGAGGCAAGCTAGTAAAAGCTCTATTTGATCTCGATGGAGGTCACTTTCCAAAGGAGGTTCATCGCTCCATAAATCAGTAGGTGGAATGATAATACCCTCTGATTGGGTCGATGCTGCCGATTCATTAATAGCTTCTGAATTTTTGGCAAGGCTCATAGTGGTTGGAGGCAAGCGGCTAACTCTAGTTTAAGCGCGATCGCTTAAAGAGCCGCGCAATCAGGCGCTCTGCTGCAAGCAGCAGCGAGTAGAGCTTGCAGACTCGCTCATCAAACTCCCGTTTGCATTAAAACTGATGGGCAGTGCCATGTCTTTACCGGTTGCTACTAAAAATTAATTTTTTCAAACACTTTCTAATGCAGCGATACTCTTAACCCACTCAGAGTTATTGTGATATTAGCTCCTTGTTGAGGAGAGAAAAATTATGGGATTCAAAAAAATACTGGTTGCGATCGATCGCTCCCCTCAAGCACCAGTTGTGTTTGAACAAGCCCTAGAGCTAGCCCAGAACGATGAAAGTCGCCTTAAAGTATTGTACTGCCTGAGCTTGGATACTGAGGCAAAGAGCGCCCCTGCGATTGGGACATTAGCTGATGTAGACCTCTACGGAACGTTTCATCGCGTCCAACGAGAGCGTCTTCACCTAGAAATTGAAAAGGCTAAAAGTTGGCTGGAATTCTACTGTCAGCAGGCAACATTAAGGGCTATTCCCACAGAATATGATTGTAAGGTTGGACAGCCAAATGAGAAGATTTGTGAAGTCGCCCGAACCTGGGGTGCAGATCTAATTGTTTTGGGACGCCGAGGTTATAAGGGGATATCAGAAATAGTGCTGGGGAGTGTTAGCAACTACGTCTTGCATCATGCCTCTTGCTCCGTCTTTGTCGTTCAAGGCGTAGTAGAGCAAACAGTTGATCGACCAGCAGCAACTACTCAATTCAATACTTCCGAGTCCTGAGCGAAACTACCCACCAATTCGATCAACTGCCATCATTCGTCGATAACTATCTCATGTTTAACCGAGTAGGGGTAATCCCCCCGTGGTTGCCCCGTTTTCGCGCAAGCTGTAGAGGCAATCCGTAAGTCCTAGCCCCTACCGTGAATGCATTTACTGATCTTGGGATACACTGCGCCTCTTGGCAGACGATAGGCAAAATGGTTGAAGCAATCGCCTATCGCCCTCATCTGTACGCCAAGATATTAAAGCGTTAGCGATTGTGCATCAGTTTCAATCAACTTCGCTAAGTCTTGTAGGAATGCCGCCGCATCAGCACCGTAGATAATCCGGTGATCGCAGGTAATATTTACCTGCATCTGACGCCGTACACCGAGTAGTCCATCTTCGGTAGCCACTACTTGCGGACGAGATGCCCCGATCGCTAAAATTGACCCTTGTCCCGGTGGCAAGATGGCATCAAAGCGGTCAACGCCAAACATTCCCAAATTCGATAGCGTAAACGTTCCAGAGCTATATTCCTCCGGTTGCAACTGCTTGAGGCGAGCGCGTTCTACCAAGTCTTTCCAACTGCGAGACAAGGAGTAGATATCAACTTGGTCGGCACTTTGCAACACTGGCGTAATCAATCCCCCACCAGGCATCGCGACAGCGACAGCAATATTAATGCCGCTGTGATACTGAATACCTTGTTCTGAATAACTAGCATTCACGAGGGGGTGTTTTTGCAACGTCACTGCCACAGCTTTTGCCAACAGTCCCGTCATCGTCACACCTTTCGACTTGATTTTTTGGTAGAGCTTATCGAGTTCGTCGGTTGTGATGGTGTAGCCAACGTGGAAGGTGGGTACCTCAAGGCTGGTTACCATATTCCGTACCACCGCATTTTGCAGCGTATTCAACGGTACGACTTCACCTAGAACAGCGACGGGAACAGCTGGTGTTGCTACGGGTGCAGACTTGGGTGCAGGGGCAGTGGTTGCTGGTATCCGAGCAGGTGCGGGTGTCGATACAGCTGGAGCCGCTGCGGGTGTAGCACCTTTACCAGATGCCGCTTCTACATCCTCGGCAACAATCCGCCCGTAGGGGCCGCTGCCTTTGAGATTGCTCAAATCGACTTTTAATTCTTTGGCTAACTTCCGAGCGCGAGGCGAAGCAATCGTTCTGCCATTGCGCGCTTGTGGTGTTTCTTGAGCGACAGCTGAGGTGACTGATGCCGGTTCGGGTGCGGGTGCCGTTGACGCTTGAGCTGGGGTAGCAGAGGATGGTTTTCCAAGAGCTGCGGCTTGCTGTTTAGCCTGCTCAATTTCAGCTTCCGTTTCGGCTAATAGAGCGATGGGAGCACCGACAGCAGCAGATTCACCGGCTGGTACCGTGATGATAGCCAGATAGCCCTCATAGAAGGACTCGACGTCCATATCGGCTTTGTCCGACTCAACCACTACCACGGTTTCGCCTTTTTCAACTTTATCGCCAGGGGATTTAACCCAGGAAACTATCTTGCCTTCGGTCATCGTGGAGCTGAGGGCGGGCATGAAAACTTCGTGGATCATGTGGTGGTCTTCCGAATCAACTTGGAGTAAGGGTATAAGAACTTTTTTTGCCAGCTTGCATTGTAGCTTGAGGAATCGCTCTCAAACTATCCGAGCGAGGATAGTTCAAAAAAAAATTACGTCCCCAAAGCGCTTTTCTAATATCGAGCCATGGCAGTCGCTAAGGTTTCAATTTTAGTCCTGTACGGGGAACATTTCACAGATTGATTTTGTCAAGGGTGGCATGGTGCGTTCCACGAGGAGGTAGTCCCTTGTTGAGTGTCATGCCGAGCAATCCGAAAATTGTCCTCGTGACGCTACTGGGTGCAGCGATATCGTTGAGTGCTTGTGGTAGTCAGCACTCGCTCCGTGCCAATCCATCACCTATTCCTCCGTCCAGCTTAACAGCTCAACTCGTGAGCGATCGCATACCGACTGAGCGACAAAACTACAAGCCAATTTCGCTTGCAGAATTTGCCCCCAATACCCTCGTTGGTGCCAATCCTAAAGCCATTGCCCTGTCTGTCTTTGGCAATATCGAGTCCGAGGGAGGTTCGCAAGAGGTGACAGTCAATTATCCCCAACGCGAGCGGGCAATTGTTATGATTACTCAGACTGGGGTAGCAGATGACTCGATTGGGGCAATTCGATACCG
>DATNPC010000583.1:0-3156 GCA_036703375.1 Allocoleopsis sp. | reverse complement strand
AACAACTTGCGCCCAAATCTATACCCAGTGGCATAGCCGACGTTATCGCCCAAAACCGCACAAACAAAAGCGCCGAAAATGAGAATGAAAATATGCAAGAACCCTTGAGAGGCAATAAATCCAGCGGTAAACAGTAAGCTATCTCCTGGCAGGAAGAAACCTACCAGGAGACCAGATTCTGCAAATATAATTGCCCAGACTCCAAAATAGCCTAAAGATTTAATTAGTTCTGGTAAATCAAAATGCAATTGTCTTAGCTCCTAAGTCAGAATTGAAAAATTAAATTCTGTTTACTCAGCCCCTTTTTCGATGTTTTGCTGTTTGTTTCCGTTTCACTATCCAAACAACAAATGTAACGATGAGAGCAAGAGCTACGATTTTAGAAACAGGAGCTAGATACTTGTCTACAAGTTCATAGTTGTTTCCCAGAATGTAGCCCAAAAATGTTAATATTCCCACCCAGATTGTGGTGCCAAGGGTAGAGTAGATGAGAAATTGTCCTAAATGCATCTCGCTCAGTCCAGCAGGCAGCGAGATTAAAGTACGAACTCCTGGCACAAGGCGACCAAAAAAGACCGCTTTGTTCCCGTACCGATTAAACCAGCGCGTTGCTTTATCAATATCCCGGCTGGAGACGGTAATCCATTTACCATACTTGTCAGCTAAGTCCTTCAATCGCTCTTCACCGAAGTATTTACCGATGTAGTACCACGGGAAAGCCCCTAAGATAGTACCAACGACTCCCGCTATCACCGCCAGGGTAAAGTTCATCTTTCCCTGTGCCACTGTAAATCCAGCAAGTGGCATGATTAACTCTGAAGGGATGGGAGGAAAAAGGTTTTCTGCGAACATTAGTAGTCCGATTCCCAAGTAACCGAGGGAAGTCATGACACTAGTTATCCATTCTTGCATGGGTGGTGCTGAGTATTAAGGGACAAGTTATTTTAATTCAAAACTCAGGTATTTCTAGGTCTGCCGATCGACGATCGGAGCTGGTAGACTTTTACCACTCATTCAGATAACAATCCGGATTAAAGAGGCGAGAGAACTTGATAGCCAAACTTGCTCAACTCTAGCAGGTTTTCACAGCGATGAGCATTGGATAAACTGAATCTTCATCCCAAGTTTGTAAATAACAGACTCTATTATTTTTGTGAATCAGATATTTCTCCTCAAAAATAATAGAGCAATCCTATTTGAGTTGCAAACTTTGGCTGTTCAGATACCCGGCTTCTTGAAGAAGTCGGGTATCTTGGCATTTACGAATGATTGAGAATTGCTATAGGGTAGGCATTGCCTACCCCACTACTTAGGTACCCGAAGTCCAAGAGTTCATGTACTCAATTTGCTCTGGCGTTAAGGTATCAATTTCGATACCCATTGCCTGCAACTTCAGCCGTGCGATTTCTCGATCTACCTCAACGGGGATAGAGTGCAGACCGGGTTCCAGCTTACCTTTGTTTTTCACCAAGTATTCGCAAGCCAAAGCCTGGTTAGCAAAGCTCATATCCATCACGGCGCTGGGGTGTCCTTCAGCCGCCGCTAGGTTCACTAACCGTCCTTCGCCCAAGACAATAATTGATTTGCCGTTAGCCAGTTGATACTGTTGGGTAAATTTCCGCGCCTCTTTGACTTCTGTCGCTTTAGCACCCAGTGACTTGAGGTCAATCTCAATGTCAAAGTGACCGGAGTTACAAACCATTGCTCCGTCTTTCATGGCGTCAAAGTGCTCGGCACGGATAACGTGCTTGTTACCAGTTACGGTAATGAACAAGTCACCTTGAGGCGCGGCTTGGGCCATGGGCATCACTCGGAAACCATCCATCACAGCCTCGATCGCTTTTGTCGGGTCAATTTCGGTGACAATTACGTTAGCACCCAGTCCGCGTGCCCGCATTGCCGTACCTTTTCCGCACCAGCCGTAACCAGCGACAACCACTGTTTTACCCGCGAGTAGGACGTTGGTCGCACGGATAACGCCGTCTAGGGTAGATTGACCCGTACCGTAGCGGTTGTCAAAGAAGTGCTTGGTGTCGGCATCGTTGACGTTCATAGCGGGGAAGCTCAACACCCCATCCTTGAACATAGCCCGGAGGCGAACAATACCTGTGGTGGTTTCTTCAGTGGTGCCAATCAGGTCGCTCAGTTGGTGCTGGCGTTCTTGCACCAGAGTGGCAACTACATCGCTACCGTCATCGATGATGATATTGGGACGGTGGTCGAGGGCAATGTGAACGTGACGCTCGTAAGTTTCAGCGTCTTCGCCTTTAATCGCAAAGACGGGAATGCCATAATCTGCGACGAGGCAGGCGGCAACATCATCTTGCGTGGAGAGGGGGTTGCTGGCAATAAGGACGGCATCAGCACCACCATTTTTCAGCGCGATCGCTAAATGAGCGGTTTCAGTGGTAACGTGGCAACAAGCCACTAAACGAATTCCTGCAAACGGCTTTTCTTGGGCAAAGCGTTCCTGAATTTGCCGTAGAACCGGCATTTCTCGCCCAGCCCATTCAATCCGTTGTTTACCAAGGGGCGCAAGGGATAGGTCTTTGACTTCGTGCTTGAGCGGAGTAGTAGTCGCTGTCATAAGATTTGGCTTAACGAAATTTGCGTCGCAGTCTTAACTAGGTTACTCCATCTGGAGCGGGTGAGGGGTTAGCGTCCAGCGCATCCACCTTCGGAAAGATTAAAATTCTTGACTTGCCAAGTCAAAAGTTCAACGTTAATTTCACGAAAACTTCATACACGATTTGGGCAGGAAAACGATAGCCAGCAATCCTAATCTTGGCAGGAGAAGGTTTCTAGCGTTCCTCAGTAAGATTGAAGAGTAAACCCTAAATCAAGAAAAATATATTTTTTAATTGAGTTAACTTCTCAATCACTTGGCTATAGACATAGATTCAACCCAATCCCAATGTCTTTCTTTTGATGGAAGCTAACCTCCACTATTGGATAGCTACTATGGCGGTTCAGGTTAACTTGCCGATTTTCAGTGAGAGTTGATTCAATGTCTTTTTTAGCAATTGGTGTCTTATCAAGACTACTTCGTTGAATACCTTAACTAATTTTCTCAGAGCGATATTCGTTTACGAGACTCTTTTTCACTGTCAAGGACATCGCTGGTAGTCAACACTGTTACAAGTATGTTTAAACTAC
>DATNPC010000582.1:0-17694 GCA_036703375.1 Allocoleopsis sp. | reverse complement strand
CAATGACAATCAACCAAACCGGACTTTTTATTGAATCAGGTGGGGGTCATTCTTACTACTTTGGTCAAGACCTTTATACCTTCAAAGCAATTGGTGAAGAGACAGGGGAAGCCTATGCGCTTTGTGAGGTCATCGTTGCACCTCAAGGCGGTACTCCTGGGCATCGGCACAGTCGGGAAAATGAATCGTTCTATGTGCAAGACGGAGAGATTGAATTCCAGCTTGACGATCGCACCCTTGTTGCAACGGCTGGAACCTTCCTCCATTCGCCTAAAGGTCAGCTTCATCGATTTACCAATACAACCTCTGTACCTGCCAAACTGTTGATTTGGGTTACACCCGCCGGATTTGAGAAATTTATTGCCGAAGTTGGAAAGGCAGTGAATGGTCAAGTTACAACTGCTCCACCATTGAGTTCTCAAGACCTCAACAAGATTCTTACCACTGCTCCCAAGTACGGTATCGAGATCATCCCTCCACCATCTTGAGTAGCAATAACGCGAACTCTCACCCGCGACTCTATGAAATTTACACGTCCGAGTTTGATTTTGTGTTGAAACCCGTTACCCCAGCGGAACATAAACCAGCGGCTAAACATTATGTCTACAGCATCAATTGAGAATAACCCGCTAATTGGCATTTGGAAGTTAATCTCTGTAACTGCTATTCACGCTGATGGAACGGTGACTCCAGACGTGTATGGAACTCATCCTGTTGGCTACATCACTTACACATCAGATGGCCACATGATGGTGATATTTTCCAGGAGCGATCGCTCACCGCTGAGTCAAGAGGTTCAATCGCCGCTGACTCCCCAGATGCAATCTCTACCCGTGGAAGAGCTTGCTCAAGCATTCACAACATTCAATGCTTACGCTGGAACTTATACGTTGAGCGGCAACACAGTCACTCACCAGCTCGAAACTGCATCGATTCCGAATCGGGTTGGTACAGCGTTAGTTCGCACCTTTACTCTACATGGGAGCCGAGTGACGCTCTCGACGCCGCCAGTTTTGAATGATGGTGTTGAAACGGTTTTCGAGTTGGTGTGGGAGCGCGTTTAATCGCTTTGCCATTCAATGGCAAGAGGCTTTAAGTTTCTACAATTTAGCAACACAGTACCAAATTTCCATCCAAGCTTCAACCGCAAGCGAAGTCAATTTTTATGACTGGCGTCATTAGCTTGCTCAATGGCGCAAATCTTCAACAAGCGCTTTGAATTTGTCTCTAACTTGTAGCTTAACTTAGCAAACTTGAGTGTTCTCAATCAAATGAATGTTGAAGAATGAGGACAACAAAACGAAACACCTGTTTCTCAGACTTCTACAACGTGGATGTCTTCAGTGGCGATAGCGGAGCTATCAGTAAGTGCAAGCGCTGTACCTGCTCAAAATCCAGCAAGTGGAAACTGCGATTAGACTTGATTGTTCAAAAGACTGACAGCGAATTAGATCTCAAATGGATTTCATAAACAAGGAGTAATCTCATGACTACCTATCGCACCGTTTCGATCGATGGTTTAGAAATCTTTTACCGTGAAGCTGGCTCTCGCGATAATCCAACGATTCTCCTATTGCACGGCTTCCCGACCTCATCTCACATGTTTCGCAACTTAATTCCTGCCTTAGCCGATCGCTTCCATTTGGTTGCACCCGATTATCCTGGCTACGGTAACAGTTCAATGCCAACTGTGGATGAGTTTGACTACACATTCGATCGCCTAGCTGAGATTATGGAGAAGTTTATTGCCGCGATCGATCTCAAGAAATACAGCCTTTACGTGATGGATTACGGTGCCCCGATTGGTTATCGAATTGCGGCTAAATATCCAGAGCGAGTGCAAGCTCTGATTGTGCAAAATGGGAATGCCTACGAAGAAGGTTTGCGCGAATTTTGGGAGCCGATCAAGGCATACTGGCAAGAGCGTTCGCCTGAGAATGCTGAGAAGCTTAAATACCTTTTCACTCTGGAAGCAACCAAGTGGCAATATACCAACGGTGTTCGCAATCTAGAAGCCATTAGCCCAGATACCTGGACGATTGATCAACATTTCCTCGATCGCCCCGGAAACGAGGAGATTCAACTGGCGCTGTTTTATAGCTATGGCACCAATCCACCGCTATATCCACAATGGCAGGAGTATTTCCGCCAATATCAACCCCCCACCCTGATTGTTTGGGGTAAGAACGACTACATCTTCCCAGCTGAAGGCGCTTATCCCTACCAGCGTGACCTGAAAGACGTTGAGTTTCATTTACTCGATACCGGACATTTTGCCCTGGAAGAGGAAGGGGATGCGATCGCAAACTACATCGGTCAATTTCTCGCATCAAGACTGCAACCCATCCCTGCCTAATCAACGCAAGGCTTGGTCGTTGACTTGCCCTTAAGAATGAACAAGGAAACAACTCATGACAACCCATCAAGATACTGTTCAATCCAATCCAAGTGAACAACCAACAATGTTTTCACAAGTGCAGCAACATCGCTATGAGCAGGCGGTGGAGAAACTAAGTTCAAACTTGCGGGGTGATGTGATTCTGCCAGGAGATACTGCTTACGAGGCAGAACGAAAAGTCTGGAACGGTCTCTACGATCGCTATCCTGCTGCGATCGTGCGCTGTGTCGATGCCGAAGATGTCAGAATGGCTGTCAATTTTGCGCGGGAACTGGCGATGCCGCTCTCAGTGCGGAGCGGGGGACACAGTTTATCTGGATATGGCAGCAACGATGGTGGACTGGTGATCGACCTTGCCAATCTAAAGACGATTACGATCGATCCAGTCCGTCGCACAGCTCGTCTAGAACCTGGACTCACCTGGGGTGAGGTTGCCAATACGCTTCAGCCTTTTGGTCTGGCAATAACGGCGGGCGATACTGCCAATGTGGGGGTGGGTGGCTTGCTCGTGGGGGGTGGCATCGGATGGATGGTACGCGCCTATGGTCTCACGATTGACCACCTGCGATCGGTGGAAGTGGTGACTGCGGATGGAGAGATCCTGCGTGCCAGTGCGGATGAAAATCCTGAACTGTTTTGGGGACTGCGCGGTGGCGGCGGCAACTTTGGCATTGCGACCGCATTTGAGTTAGATCTGCACCCAGGTGGAACGATTTTGGGTGGTATCGTTTTCTATGAAGCAACGGAGGCGGAGCACATCCTGCAAGAGTATGTTCGTCTAGCAACCGCCGCTCCAGATGGACTCTCGACCCAGGCGCTGTTTACACTTGCCCCACCTGCCCCTTTCATTCCACCTGAGAAGCAGGGAAAACCGATTGTGGGTATCTTCGTCTGCTACACGGGCGACCTCAGTGAGGGTGAGCGGGTTTTGGCTCCCCTGCGTCAGATTGCCACCCCGCTTGCTGACTTGATTGCACCAATGCCCTATCCGAACATTTTTTCGTTCACTGAGATCGCGACGTTACCTGGTATGAAGCATAATGGGCGATCGCTGTTGTTTGAGACGTTCTCTGAGGAAATATTGCATACCTTGGTCGAAACCTCTCAGTCCGTCATGGCACCTGAAATGACCGTCGTCCTACGGGTTCTTGGTGGAGCGATGAGTCGAGTCGCACCAGAGGCAACTGCCTTTGCTCACCGCGACAAACAGGGCATGGTGTTGATCGCCCATTCTGAACCAGTATCGGTTGATGGTGCCAGTCTTGATGCTCAAATGCTGCACGTTTTTCAGGCGGTTTTGCCCTATTCCAACGCTGCCTATGTGAACTTCCTGGCGGATGAAGGAGAACGGGGTGTTCATGAAGCTTACCCGCCTGCGACCTACGCTCGGCTGGTTGCGCTCAAGAATCAGTATGACCCGACCGATCTGTTCGGGCTGAATCAAAACATCAAACCAACTGTCCCAGCGACGCTTGCTGCCTAGTGCAAGAAGGCAGATGCAGAAACTTAGATTCAGAAAAATAGCCTACTGAAGAGAAGAACTGTTTATTCGCTCTGGTTCAAGTTAACATCCTGCTTGCTTAATTTTCTATCTCAAGAACAACGAACTCAAGTTCAGCAAGTCTCGCATTGTGGAGGAACATTGTGACAACCCAAAATGTATTTTGAAACAGCATTTAGGGTAGTAGGTGATTGTCATTCCACGATCATTACCCCTGACTACCCTGGCTTTGGCTGTAGTGCCTGCATCAATAAGTAAAGCTGCACCCATTAAATCAATAGAAGAGAGTCAACTCAAAATAGAAAATAGGAGACTTATTATGATAATAATGGATCAGCCATTGTTACCTCACGCGCTGGGTTTTCTAGCAGTGATTAGCTACATTGTTACATTAGTCCCCACAATTATCAGAATAGTTTTCCCTTATCTAAAAAGTACTGCCATAGCTCAAATTCTGCTCAAACAGCGTCGTCAAATTGGTATTTTAGCTTTTGCCTTGGCTAGTGGTCATGCTTTTTTGTTGATTCAACAAAGAAATATTGATTGGTTAGATTTAAAAACATTTTGGATTTATTTTCAAGGATTAACTACTTTTGCAATTTTCCTGATTTTGACTCTAACTTCTAATGATTGGAGTGTCAAAAAACTCAAGAAAAATTGGAAGAAATTGCATAAATTAACTTATTTATCAATGTTTCTTCTCACCTGGCATATTTGGGATAAAATGTCAGGTAAATGGACTTATTTAACACCAGCCGTAATAATAGCACTCACAATAATAATAGTTTTGTTTCTCATCAAGCTAGGCATTGAATTTCAGCAAAAGCAACAAAAAATTCAGAAGAAAGCAGATAAAAACAACTCGTTATTAAACTCTGCTAAATAGCATCTAATTAATTGTCTAATTTGATTGAATGGCTACTCAATTTTGAGTTGGCAGTTACATATTTTTTTCAAATAGATGAGAACAAGGAGAAGTTTTTATGGTGGCAAAGCCAATCTCCAAAAAAGTTCTAGTTGCTTTCCTGATTCCTACACTAGGAATAGCGATCGTACTTACCACATCAAAATTCATCTCATCATCAACACTGCCACCTGCTTCTCAATCTCTACAAAAAGCTAAAATTAATCGCACTCTTAAAGATAATTCTGGTTGGGTTTATACAATAGCAATTACCCCACATGGAAAAACTCTAGTCAGCGGTACTTATCAAGGCAAAATTAAAATCTGGAACCTTCACACAGGTCAATTAATTCGTACCATTCAAGCTCATTCTGATGCAGTAAAATCCCTTTCTATTAGCGCTAATGGTCAAATTTTAGCGAGTGGTAGTTGGGATAATAGAATTAAATTGTGGAATTTACAAACAGGTGAATTAATTCGCACTATTACAGGACATTCAGACAATGTTGAATCTGTTGCTATTAGTCCAAATGGGAAAATTTTAGCTAGCGGTAGTTGGGATAAAACTGTTAAATTATGGAATCTAGAAACAGGAAAAGAAATAAGCACTTTAAATCATCCTAGTGCAGTGATAAATGTTGCTATTAGCCCAGATGGAAAACTTCTTGCTAGTGGCACTGAAGACGGAAAAATCATTATTTGGGAATTGCATACAGGAAAAATTAAAGCTCAAATCGCAGCCCACAAACAGGCAGTTTTGTCTTTAAATTTTAATCCAGATGGAAAGACTTTAGCTAGTAGTAGCTGCGACAAAACTATCAAGCTATGGAATCTCCAAACTGGGCAGTTATTAAATACATTAACTGGACATAATGGCGCTGTTTGGTCTGTAGTTTTTAGTCCCAATGGAAAGATTTTAGCCAGTGGAAGTTATGACCAAAAAATTAACTTATGGAATGTGCAGACTGGTGAGTTACTAGACACTATTATAGGTCATAATAAATCAGTTTGGGCTTTAGCTTTCCATCCTCAAGGTAAGACTCTTGCTAGCAGTAGTTCCGACGAAACTGTGAAAATTTGGCAACTTTCAAAAGATATAAATCCTCAACCTTCGGTTTCAGAATTGGCAACAGTTCTGATTAGACAACCAGAAACTACTAATTCTACTCACCTCTTTGACTTGAATCAGAAAATTTACAATCAGATTAATTTAGCTTGGATTCAAAGAAATCGGTTGAAAAAAGATTTGATTTACCGAGTCGGTGTAGCTACTGATGGAACAATTTATGGTTATAAATTTATCACTCCAGATGTAAGTACTGATTTAACAAGCGATCAACCTACTGAGCAGGCGGCTTTAAATAATTTACTTTCTAAACTGGTGACAAGGCAGGTGGAAACAAATGAACCGCTAGTTCATTTTAAGGTAGTGTTCACCAAGCAAGATGTCCTAGAAGTTAGTCCTTGGCATGGGTACAAAAGATTTTATTGAAGTTGTAGGGTGCTCGCTTCCAATGATGATTATGCCAAAGAAGGCTATTTGGTGATCGTGCCAGATTTGTATTGGCGGTTAGAACCGGGTGTGCAGCATCTCAACAGATTGTTTACTATTCATCAACAGGAGAACGTCATGGTTGCTCAAGTAAATTCACAAGCAGCGAAAACTCTGGAAGTCGCAGACGATCCACGTCTTTCCAGACAAGTAAAGGAATTTTTGAAAGTGCTGAATTCAGGGGGTGTGGGTTTAGAGACATTACCTCCACTCGAAGCACGTCAAGTTCTCGTGGATGCTCAGGCTTCCATTCTTCCTTGGATTAGTCAGAGACAGTCAATCTTTCCCATCACGGCTGTAATTCATCTCTGCCTAATTTGTGCGAATGACGAATCGCAATTGAATAGGACTTACGCATTGCCTCTACGGCTTGCGCGAAAACGGGGCAGCCACGGGGGAATTGCATCTACATGTGGTGTTCGTGCGTAAGTCCTGTTGAAAAAACGTTAACGCCTTTTGAAAACTGGTCTATTACTGAAAAGGAAAACTCAAAACTATGACTTCACAAACAGCTCAAACCACCACTTCTGCTGACGAGTCGGCAATCCGTGCTTTCCATCGCCAGATGATTGATGCTTGGAATCGAGGTAGCGGCGAAGGCTTCGCTGCCCCGTTCAGCGAAACTGCCGATTTCATCACGTTCGAGGGCACGCATCTCAAGGGTCGAAAAGAAATCGCTGCATTTCATCAGCAAGCGTTCGACACAGTTGTCAAAGGAACACGCCTAGAGGGTGAAGTGGATTTTGTCCGCTTCGTGAACTCGCAACTCGCGCTCATGCTCGTAGTTATCAGGGTAATACTGCCCGGACAAACCGAAACTTCACCGTCACGAGATTCACTGCCGCTATACGTCGTAACGAAAGGCGGCGAAGGTTGGCAGATTGAAGGGTTACTCAATACCCGGAAGTTAACGCTAGAACGTCAATTCTTCTTAGACGACTTTGACTCACTGAGCGTAGAGGCTCAACGTCAAGTGACCGACCTCGTTTCAGGTCTCAAGCAACGTCATTAAGCCGATCAATCAAAGGAGATGTAAGAAATGGCACTAAGTTAAGATACGGCCCTTGCTCCAACTTCCAGCCTCCAGGCTGGGAACGAGGATACGATAAGTCTTTGGGCTTTACAAGCGTGCCATTCGGGTCAAACCAATAGACCTCCTGCATAAATCATGAAACGCCCCCTAAATCCCCCAATTCTGGGGGACTTAAACTCCGGTTCCCCCCAAATTTGGGGGGTTAGGGGGGCAATAATTCTATTCATGCAGGAGGTCTAATGGACTGTTGAAGGCGATCGTAGATACTGGGACGAGTCGAATTCTTGGGTGTTCACTGTTGTGTCATGCAGCGGGTGAAATGATTTCGACGGTGCAGATGGTAATACAAGCTCAGATGCCCTATACCGTTTTGCGCGATCGCGTTTTAACTCATCCAACTAATGACTGAAGGGTTAAATCTGCTGTTCTCAAAGCTGTGATGTAACAGAACCGATAACACTTCAATGGTTCACACAAATCCAGAATACCTATCAGATTAACCGATGAAAAAACTAGAAAGAAAAGTTGCTCTGATCACGGGTGGCAACAGTGGTATCGGTCTTGCCACTGCCAAACAGTTTGTTGCTGAAGGTGCATATGTCTATATCACAGGTCGTCGCCAAGTCGAACTGGATGCTGCTGTAGAAGCCATTGGTAAAAATGTTACGGCTGTACAGAGCGATGTTTCTAATCTGGCAGACCTTGATCGTCTGTTTGCCACCATTAAGCAAGAGCAAGGACACCTCGATGTAATTTTCGCCAATGCTGGTATTGGTGAAATCGCCCCACTCGGAGCCATCACCGAAGAACACTTTGACAAAACATTCAACATAAATGTCAAAGGTTTGCTGTTCACCGTACAAAAGGCACTGCCACTGTTGCCAGAGGACGCTTCTATTATCCTGAATGCTTCGATTACTTCTATAAAAGGTACGCCAGCATTCAGTGTTTACAGCGCCACCAAAGCCGCCGTGAGATCATTTGCTCGGAATTGGATACTCGACCTCAAAGAGCGCAAGATTCGGGTGAATGTCATTAGCCCTGGTGTGGTTCCGACTCCTGGCTACAATCTCCTGGGACTTAGTGATGAGCAGGTGCAGGAATTTGTGGATAGCCAAGCTGTCACTATTCCATTAGGGCGAGTCGGCACACCCGATGAGATTGCCAAAGCGGTTGTTTTTCTAGCTTCAGATGACAGCAGCTTTGTGAACGGCATCGAGTTGTTTGTTGATGGTGGTATGGCACAGATTTGAAGTCTAACAGAAGTTAAAAATGAAGCTTATTTCTGTTAATGTCGGGCTGCCGCGTGAAGTGACCTGGAAAGGAAAACCCGTCCGTACTGAAATTTTCAAAGAGCCAGTTAATTCGAGAGTGATAGTGCGTGAACTCAATTTAGATGGCGATAGAAAGGCTGATCTAACCGTTCATGGTGGTTTAGACAAAAATGAACAGAACCAACGCAGGAGATCTTTATGGCTCACTATGACTACATTGTAATTGGTGCAGGTTCAGCAGGTTGTGTAGTCGCTAACCGTCTAACAGAAGACAGTAACACAGCCGTTTTACTCCTCGAAGCGGGCAATCCAGATACGAAACCGGAGATCCATATTCCAGCAGAATGCATCAATCTAATAGGCTCCGAGGTAGATTGGGGCTATTTCTCTGAACCAGAACCCTACCTGAACCAGCGCAAAATGCTTTGCTCCCGTGGCAAAGTCCTGGGGGGTTGCAGTTCGATTAATTTCATGCTGTATGTCCGGGGTAATCCTGACAATTATGACCACTGGCAGTCGTTGGGAAATTCCGGTTGGAGTTACCAGGATGTTTTGCCCTACTTTAAGAAATCGGAACACCAGCAGCGAGGCGCGTCAGAATTTCACGGGGTTGGTGGGGAGTTGAGCGTTACCGATGTGATGTCCCCTGCTGTCGTTTCCCAACGCTTTGTCGATGCCTGTGTGGCAATGGGCTATAACTATAATCCTGATTTCAACGGTGCACAGCAAGAAGGGGCAGGACCATATCAGTTAACCGTCAAGGATGGTAAACGGCACAGTGCTGCGGCGGCTTTTCTCCTCCCCATTCTCGATCGCCCCAATTTGACTGTAACGACAGGGGCATTGGTGACACGATTACTGTTTGAGGGCACCCACACCGTTGGAGTGGAATATCTGCATGAGGGGATGCTACATCAGGTTAGCGTCAACCAGGAAGTGATTTTAAGCGCAGGTGCGTTTGATTCACCCAAGCTGTTGATGCTTTCCGGCATTGGGGATGCAAACCATTTGCAAGCCATGGGAATTCCTGTCGTCGCTGATTTACCGGGAGTTGGCCAAAACCTTCAGGATCACATTTTCACGGTTGTGGTTCAGGAATCGATTCAAGATGTACACCCTGCTATCACCAGTAGTGTCGCTGATGCCGGATTATTGTTGCATAGCGAGGGCAATCTGGACGTTGCGCCAGATTTACAGTTCTTCTTCGGGCCTGTTCAACTCTTATCACCGGGTTATACCCCCGCTAATTTTGGATTTACGGGTGCAGTCTCTTTGACGCATCCCCAAAATATTGGCAGCGTCAGCTTACGTTCATTGAATCCCAACGATTCACCAGCCATTCAAATGAACTATCTGCAAAGTCAAGCCGATTTGCAGAAGCTGGTTGAAGGAGTTAAATTGATGCGTCAACTGTTCCAGAGCAATGCCTTCGATGAATTTCGTGGAAAAGAAATCGCTCCGGGGGCTGACATTCAGAGCGATGCAGCACTTGAAGCTTACATTCGAGACACTTGCAGCACGGTGTGGCATCCGGTTGGCACCTGCAAAATGGGTGTTGACCCAATGGCGGTGGTAGACCCCGAACTACGGGTACATGGAATTCAAGGATTACGTGTCGTTGATGCATCAATTATGCCAACGATTACTACAGGAAATACGAACGCACCGACCATCATGATCGGTGAGAAGGCGGCGGATTTAATTAAAGCAACTCGCACTCAACAAACGTTGATGACTAAATACAACGTGAAAAATCCAGCCCAGTTAGGATTTCTAGCAGTCGGCGATTCTGATTGGTGAGAATGCATCTACGCCTAATGATCTGAACAACTTGTTATTACCTACATGATGCTGGGGGATTAGGCTGACACGGAGACACGGGAACACGGGAATTTTTGACAATGTTCTTACTCTCCGCGTCAATCCCTCCATGACTAGATGCCCCCCTTGCGGAACAATGAACAGAACCAGCGCAGGAGATTTCTATGACTCAATATGACTACATTGTGATTGGGGCAGGCTCGGCAGGCTGCGTGGTCGCCAACCGTCTGACAGAAGACAG
The DNA here is from genome assembly GCA_036703375.1 of Allocoleopsis sp. Classification (GTDB taxonomy): domain Bacteria; phylum Cyanobacteriota; class Cyanobacteriia; order Cyanobacteriales; family Coleofasciculaceae; genus DATNPC01. Next base: position 6,970 of record DATNPC010000582.1, on the reverse strand, counting down.
TGACACAACGGTGTTATTACTCGAAGCGGGTAACCCAGATACAAAACCAGAAATTCACATTCCGTCCCAATGCGTCAGCCTACAAGGCTCTGAGGTGGACTGGGCATATTTCTCTGAACCTGAACCCTACCTGAAGGGTCGCAAAATCTTTTGTCCCCGTGGCAAAGTTTTGGGGGGCAGCAGTTCGATTAATTTCATGGTTTATATGCGGGGCAATCCTCACGATTATGACCACTGGCAGGAATTAGGCAATCCCGGTTGGAGTTTCCAGGATGTCTTGCCATACTTCAAGAAATCAGAACACTCCTCACGAGGCGCATCTGAATTTCACGGGGTCGATGGAGAGTTGAGCGTCACCGATCTGATTGGAGCGGTTTAGAAACGTTTGAAAAACAGGTGGTCCTCGTTGATTTGTTTGTGTAGTTGACTATTCATATCTAGGAGGTAACATGAGCTTATCAGTTGCAGGTATTACAATTCCCGATAGCAAAATCGCTTGTGAAGTGACCCAACTGGTCAGAGACACTGCATCTCCTCTTCTATTTCATCACTCGACCCGCGTGTATTTGTTTGGTGCCCTTGCCGGAATTCGCAAAGGTCTGAAGTTTGATTCGGAATTGCTCTATATTGGCGCAATGTTTCACGACATCGGACTGACTAAGGCTTACCGCCACTCGACCGAAAGGTTCGAGGTCGATAGTGCCAATGCGGCACGGGACTTTATGCGTCGGCACCAGATTTCAGAAGCGTCGATCGACCTGGTTTGGGATGCGATCGCGCTGCACACTACGCCGGGGATACCCCAGCACAAAAAGCCAGAAGTTGCCCTGGTGACAGCTGGGGTTCAGATGGATGTTGTAGGTCTTGGCTTTTCGGAGTTTTCGCCTGAGCAGCGCGAGCAGGTGATCGCCGCGCATCCGCGTGGCAGCCACTTTAAAGAAAACATCATCCAGGCTTTTGCTGACGGGATGAAGCACAGACCTGAAACCACGTTTGGCACTCTCAATGCCGATTTTCTCGAGCGGATGGACCCGACCTACAAGCGGGTGAACGTTTGCGACGTCATCTTGCAATCAGATTGGCGCGACTGAAACATCATGCCAAGAAAAACATTCATAACATCTGATGGTGCCCAATTGAGCTACATCAGCGCGGGTAGAGTCGATTTTCGTCGTCAGTTAATTAAGGACAATGACAATGACTAGTCAAGAATCATCTCGCGTGTGGCTGATTACGGGCAGCTCAACGGGTGAGGATATTTGGCAGGACTCCACCGCCAACGCAGGTGAGACTTGGAGGTGGTCTAGCCTCAGCCAGCAGGTTTAGGGCGATGACACATTCCGTCTGTATCAGCAGAATCTTTCGCTACTGGCAAGAATACTAGATCGCGAACACATTCTCAGATTGAAAAGGAGCTATTGAAATGGAGAAAAACAAGGTTGCCATTGTGACAGGGGCAACTGGAGGAATCGGGCGTGCTGTTGCAATACGGCTGGCAAGTGACGGCTTTGCGGTTGCGGTACACTATTCCGGCAATGCGAAGAAAGCGGAAGACACTGTAGCCTTTATTGAGTCCAATGGCGGACGAGCGATCGCATTGCAGGCGAATGTGGCGGATGTCGCCGATGTGGAGCGTCTCTTTCTGGAAACTAGGGATCGGTTCGGAGCGATCGATGTTGTGGTGAACAGTGCAGGAATCATGCCGCTTACACCGATTGCAGATGGCGACATAGAAGCCTTTGACAAGGTGATTGCGACCAATTTGCGCGGTACTTTCATTGTACTGGGACAGGCGGCTCGACATATATCGTCGGGCGGACGCATTATCGCTTTTTCGAGCAGCGTCATCGCCAAGGCGTTCCCAACTTATGGTCCCTATATCGCTTCTAAAGCAGGGGTTGAGGGGTTGGTTCGCGTACTCGCTAATGAATTGCGGGGTCGCAACATCACTGTAAACGCCGTTGCCCCAGGTCCAGTAGCAACAGACCTCTTCCTCGACGGTAAGACCGAAGCGCAAATCGACCAACTGACCAAACTCGCCCCACTGGAACGCCTGGGTCAGGCGGAAGATATAGCCAATCTGGTGTCATTCCTTGCTGGACCTGATGGCGGTTGGATCAACGCTCAGGTTCTGCGTGCTAATGGTGGCTTCGCATAATATGGAACGGAAAATTAACAAGACCTTTGGTGCAGTCTTGCTGCATCACCCCTAACTAACCCTAACTAAAAACTATCTGTAGTCTGCCATTTACAGGGAGAGCGAAATGTACGCGATTACCGGAATTACAGGTCAGGTCGGCGGTGCCGTCGCCCGCAACTTGCTAAGCGAGAACCAGTCTGTACGCGCTGTGGTTCGCGATGTCAATAAGGGAACTGCTTGGGCAGAACAGGGCTGCGCTGTCGCCTTGGCGGACATGAACGATGCTGACGCGCTCAAAGCGGCTTTTGCAGGTACCGAGGGGGTCTTCGTGTTGATTCCGCCAAACTTCGCGCCATCGCGGGGCTTCCCCGAAACACGGGCGATTGTCGCCGCCCTGCATACCGCGATCGCAGCGACGCGTCCGGGTAAGGTCGTCTGCCTGTCCACTATTGGCGCACAGGCTACCCAGCCGAACCTGCTCACTCAACTTCAGATTATGGAGCAGGTACTGGGGGATCTGCCGATGCCGATCGCTTTTCTCCGTCCTGCCTGGTTTATGGAGAACGCGGCTTGGGACGTAGCACCTGCCAGGGAGAAGGGCATTATCTCCAGCTTTCTGCAACCCCTGGACAAACCCGTGCCCATGATTGCTACAGCGGATGTCGGTCGCGTTGCAGCAACTCGGCTGCAACAGACTTGGAACGGACGGCGGATCGTTGAGGTCGAGGGACCGCGTCGTGTAACGCCGGATGAGATTGCCAAGGGATTTTCCAAACTTCTAAGTCGCCCGGTACATGCGGAGGCAGTTCCTCGCGAAACCTGGGAGGCGCTGTTCAAAGCTCAGGGCACAGCCGATCCAGAGCCGCGCATTCGGATGCTCGACGGTTTCAACGAGGGCTGGATCGAGTTTGAGAGTGGCGAGTCTGGTTCTATCAAGGGCGAAGTTGAACTAGAGACCGTTCTGAAAAGCCTGGTAGAGCGGTCGAACTGATAGACGCAAAGATAAATCACAAATAATAAAGCACTCTCGGAGACACACGCTCTTAATCGTGCGGCTACTCACAAAACAGAGATTCGGAAAATTAGACACCCATGTCACAACAACCCCTGGCGCATCTTGTCATTCCTAAAGAGGTTTCTGCTAATGCTGAACTGATTGCGCGAGACGGCTATCGCCTCACAGCAGAAGATCGGCTCGACATCATGCAACTCCCCGCAATTCTGGAATGGGCATTTGGTTCGCAAAACTTTGATGCGATTGCCGACCTTTGCTAGGTGCGATCGAGCAAGTGAGCGACCAGCAAATCCGCGACCAATTTGAAACCAATGTCTTTGGTCTTTTGAATGTGACTCGTGCTGTCATTTTCCGCAAACAGAAAAAATTATCCTCTCCTCAAAACAGCGATCCGCTGTCACCCGGCAAGTTTCCCTTCTATCCTCCTACGGTGCGCGATCGCTCCCCGAAGTCTTTTTACATTTCTTTAGAAACAGCCTCTAAGTTAAACCTTAACTTATTAATTTTGCCTGGTGCTCGCTCTGCTGAATTCATAAGCTGTCTGTATAGACTGCTTTACTGCTTACTGCTGCTTGCTACACAAGAATCTCCACTTCTAGGAGGTATTTTGCTCACCTTGTCTTTCCTGATTTCTTTCCCTGAATCATACCCTTCAATTGGCTTACTGGATTAGAAGGATAAATTGTAAACAACGTCGCTAACTCTGCCAAATCTCCACAAGCGACTGCATTCTTTGTACTTTGCTGAATTTTCAACAGACAGGATAATTCACTTCCACGAGATGAACACCAACTCAATTCCGGTTCATCTGTAAGTACCATCACGATGCTTGTAAACAATACTCACTTAGGAGACCATTGCCATGTCTACCTCAAATGCAAACAAACTCGCTAGAGTCGATAGTAGTCAACCCGTACTGCATCAGCACGGACACGAAATTCAGCATTATGGTAGCCTGCGAGAGTTGCCGATCGCCCTCAAGCCTGATGCCCGCAGCGAAAGTTGTACTTTAGTCAACCAAATTCTGGCAGATACCATCATTCTCTATCACCTCTATAAGAAACATCACTGGATGATGCGCGGTCACACGTTTTATCAACTGCATCTGTTGCTCGACAAACATGCAGGTGAGCAGATTGAATTGATCGATGCAATGGCAGAACGCGTGCAAACGCTGGGAGGTGTAGCGATCGCTGACCCGCGTCATGTGGCAGAAGTCACCAAGCTGAAGCGTCCTCCTAACGGGGTTGAAGAAGTGCCGATGATGCTGTCACGCTTGCTGGAAGCACACGAATTGATTATCTCAGAACTGAGAGAGGCGATCGACAAAACCGCAGCGAATCAAGATAGCGGCACGAATGATTTGTTGGTTAGCCAGGTGTTGCGAACCAATGAGTTACAAGTTTGGTTTTTAGCAGAACATTTGGTGGATACACCATTGGTACGAAGCTAGCCCTGATAACTACAGCATGAACGGTAAACCAGAGTAAGTTCGCCACTATCAAGTCCGTTAACTTGACAGTACCACTTCAAGTGTTATGCACTTTGCGGACTCAACTGTGCAAATCGCTTGAGCATAAGAACAGCAAAGGCAACCAAATGCAGACCCACCATTCCGATTTTTCCATCCATCGCGACGAGATCTGAGGAGATCGACATGACAACAACGACCGATTTCGATTTTGCTGCCCGCGAGGCACTACGCCTGCTCGGTTCCGATCCCGAAAACTGGGTACCCGATCGCCCTGGCATCGATCACAATGTCACGATAATCGGTGGCAGCGGCAGTGGTAGCACCTTTGTATTTGCATTACGGCGTGCCGGGATCGGTCGCGTGACGGAGATTGATACAGCAGATGACGAAGCTCATGCAGGCGTGTGGTTGACGCGAGCGCGGATGAGAACGCTCCGCACGCCGAAGAATCTGCCTGGTCCAGAACTAGGCATCCCAGAATTGTCCTTTCAAGCCTGGTACGAAGCTCGACACGGTGCGGCAGCTTACGCGGAGATTGATCGCATTGAGCGGGTGACTTGGGCTGAGTACCTCAGTTGGTATCGGCATTTTCTCGGTATTCAGGTTCGTTACCGGACGAAGTTGGTGCGGATAGAGCCAGCCGCAGGTTTCTTCCGTCTACACCTTGAGGTAAATGGTGTCCCGCAGGTGGAGACTACACGCAAAATTATTTTCGCCAATGGCGTGGCTGGCACTGGTGGTCCATACGTACCTCCAGTACTGGCTGACTTACCACGCACGCTGTACGCACATACCGCCGATGCCATCGATTTTGAAGCACTGCGCGGTAAGACTGTGGCAGTGCTGGGTGCAGCGGCTTCAGCTTTCGATGCAGCAGGAGTGGCGCTGGAATCAGGCGCTAAGGCAGTACACCTATTTGTACGGCGGCCGGAGATCGCATCTCTGTCACTACTTCGGGCACGGGACTACCCTGGTGCTTACGACAACTACCCCCAACTACCCGATGCAACCCGCTGGTTCCAGGCTTGGCGCTTTCATCAAGCAGGCACCGCACCACCACCGAACTCGATTAAGCGAGCGATCGCTTTTCCAAACTTCCACATCCATCTATCCGCACCCTGGAAATCGGCACGGAAAGTGGGCGATCGCATTGCCATCCAGGTGAACGATGATGTTTTCGAGTTTGATTTTGCGATCGCTGGTACTGGTTACTTCGTTGACCCAACAAAGCGTCCCGAACTAGCTGACTTTGCCCAGCATATTGCCCTCTGGCGCGATCGCTACGAGCCACCAGAAGATCTGCGTGACGACGGTTTGGGAATGCACCCTTACCTCGGTAGCGCCCACGAATATCAAGAAAAAGTACCTGGCACTGCCCCTTATCTGAAAGACATTCACGTATTTAATCCTGCTGGTTTGGTCAGCTTCGGCTTGCCAGTGGGCGATATACACAGCATCCGTCGCGACGTACCTGCAATCGTATCGCGCATCAGTCACGACTTGTTCTTTAAGGACTGGGCGCATCATGAGGCACGTACCACAGGCGATATTGCCCCCGATTTTGAGAACTCGCTCTATGCTGCTGCCGTGTGGAAACAACCGATTGGGGCAGCGACCCGCTAGGAGTGTCATTCCAACAAATTGTTTACTACTTATCAAAGGAGAATGTCATGGTTGCTCAAGTAAACTCACAAGCGGTGAAAGTTTTGGAAGTCGCAGATGATCCACGTCTTTCCAGGGAAGTGAAAGCATTTTTGAAGGAGCTGAACGCACCAGGTGTGGCTCTAGAGACACTCCCTCCACTCCAAGCCCGTCAAGCGCTAGTGAATGCACAGGCTTCCGTTAAAGTAGACCTCACAGGTATTGACGAGTCTGAGAAGACGATTACCGCTGACGGTTATCCGATTACGCTTAATATCGTGCGACCTGAAGGGGTCAAAGGCACATTGCCTGTTTTCATGTTTATTCATGGCGGCGGTTGGGTATTGGGCGATTACCCAACGCACAAGCGTATGGTTCGCGATCTCGTTGTGCTTTCAGGTTTTGCGGCTGTCTTTGTCAACTACACTCGCACGCCAGATGCTCAGTATCCACAAGCTATCAATGAAATCTATGCCGCGACCAAATGGGTCGCCGAGCATGGTGAGGAAATTGGGGTTGATGGCAAAAATCTGGCAATCGTCGGGAACAGTGTCGGGGGTAACATGTCAACTGTAACCACGTTGATGGCGAAAGCGAAAGGGGGTCCGCACATTAAGCTGCAAATCCTGATGTGGCCAATCGTAGACGCTGATTTTGAAACGGATTCTTATCATCAATTCGGCGAAAAACGTTTCCTGAC
>DATNPC010000581.1:0-27490 GCA_036703375.1 Allocoleopsis sp. | reverse complement strand
GATGAATGACGACACTTCGTCAGTTCAATCGCTCTCATCATTTACAATTCATGCTGTTTCATCCTTCATGCCCTGCAACCTACCAGCCTACCAGCTAGACTTGACCACTCCTGGCAACAAACCTTTATGCGCCCATTCCCGTAGGACGTGACGAGATAGACCGAAGTCCCGATAGTAACCCCGAGGACGGCCTGTCACCCAGCAACGATTCCGCACGCGGTTAGGCGCACTGTTGCGCGGCAACTGTTGCAGTTTGCGGTGAATTTCTAACTTATCAAGTTGAGATTCAGCATTGTGAAACTCTTCCTTGAGAGCTTCTCGCTTTGCCGCATACTTATCAACTAGCTTTTGGCGCTTTTTCTCGCGCTCAATCATGCTTTTTTTCGCCATGAATCTTTTTGTTTACCTGTAAACAAAGACACCGTATTCTATCTTATCTGATAGCATCAATCGGCAACTGGTACCGCAACACTGGTTTTCTCGACAGCCAGTTGGGCAGGCACAATCTGGGACAAATCGGCAGAGGGACATAAATCGGCAAGGACACAGTCCGCGCACAGCGGTTTACGCGCTTGACACACAGCGCGGCCATGATAAACCAGCCGAATCGACCAATTTTCCCACTCCGGTTGGGGTAAAAGCCGCATCAAATCTCGCTCGATGCGAATGGGGTCAGTGTGTTCCGTTAAGCCCAAGCGATTGCTCAATCGCTTGACGTGGGTGTCTACCGTAACGCCTTCGTGAATATCGTAGGCATGGGCAAGTACGACATTTGCCGTCTTGCGGGCAACCCCTGGCAACTTCAAGAGTTCTTCCATTCGCTTCGGCACCTCACCCCCGAATTCCGCCATAATCATGCGGCAGGCACCTTGAATATTTTTTGCCTTGTTGCGGTAGAAGCCAGTGGAACGGATTAACGCTTCGAGTTCTTCCGGGTTTGCCTTAGCTAAGGACGCAGCATCGGGAAACCGGCGAAATAACTCTGGGGTAACTTGGTTCACCCGTTCATCGGTACATTGAGCCGAAAGGATGGTTGCGACTAGTAACTGGACAGGGGTTTGGTAGTTGAGCGTACAGGGCGCTTCGGGATACAGTCGCTTGAGGCGAATCAGAATCTCTATCGCCCGTTGCTCTTTGGCAGACCATTTACGGGTAATGCTCATTAGTTACACAGTGAGAACTGAGAGGACGAGGGGTGAATTATGAATTATGAAAGCTAAGTAGAGAGGCACAAAAAAACGAAGACATGTAAATAAATTTTAGAAGACTAACATCGTCTTCCCTTGGAGCCTTCTGCCCTTTGCCCTCTGCCTTGTCTCAACGATATTAATGCCGACCTACTATTTATAATTCATCACTTTTCGTCCTACAGTTCTTCAATCACAAGGTTCGTTACTGAAATAACTTTTGTACCCAACCTAGGTTAGCGGTATCTCGAATAATCAAGAAAATCCCCAAACCTAATAACAGCATTAATCCAGTTTGCATAATGTTCTGCTGAACTTGAGTCGGCAAGGGTTTACCCCGAACGCCTTCAATCAGCAAGAACGCTAGCTGACCTCCATCCAGGGCGGGTAGAGGCAAGATATTAATAATGGCTAAGTTGATGCTGATTAAGGCAGCAAACTGGAAAAGATTCGCAGCATCCGATCGCGCAATATCAGCACCAATCGCGACAATAGCAACAGGACCAGAAACTTGTTCGGCAGTCTCCCCAAAGTTACTAATTAGTTGTCCGAAACCTTGAGCGGTTAGAACAACAATCCGCTGATACTCGTCGGCGGCGCTGCTGAAAACTTGGAAAAGATTACCTGCACGCTTGCGAATCAATTGACCGTTAGGAGCGAGTTGGACTCCAATTTTACCTTTACCGTCTTGTCCCGCTTCGGGTCTGAGCTTAATTGATAGGGTTTGTTGGTCTCGCGAAATCTTCAGTTCTAAGGCTTTATTGGCAGACTGTTGAATCTGTTTTTGTAGAGAATTAATCGCTTGCTGACCCGTACCCAAATCTTGACCGTTGACACCTAAGATAATGTCTCCAGGTTTAATCCCTGCCTCTTTGGCTACAGCACTGCTTTCGGATGCCACTTGAGGCACCACAACACCAGGCTGGTAGTTAAAGCCTTGTGGTGTACCAACGATCGCGACTTGAGTAACTAGAAGAAAGTAAGCAAAAATTAAGTTAGCAATGACACCAGCACTGATGACGATCGCGCGATCTAATATCGGTCGATTTCGCAGTAAATTAGGGTCATTAGGGGGGATATCGCTGTCTGGGTCATCGTCGGGGAATCCGACAAAACCGCCGAGAGGAAAGGCACGAATGGCATACTCGGTTTCTGGTCCTTGGTACTTCCATAAAATCGGACCAAAACCCAAGGAAAAACGATTTGCGTAGATTCCTTGCAGTCGAGCTGCCATAAAATGACCTAGCTCATGCACTAAAATCAAAAGCGCTAAGACTGCGATCGCCGCCAAAATTGACATAAGCAGGATTTAGTGTAGGGATTACTTTCACCTTTTTATTGTACGGTCTGATTTCAGACCGTTGCTTGTCCCCTAAGTATTAACCCTTACAGCACCTCGCGACCGAGATAAGGCTGTAAAACTTCGGGTACCCGAATCGTTCCATCCGGCTGCTGGTAATTTTCCAGAATCGCTGACATTGTCCGTCCCACGGCCAAGCCAGAGCCATTGAGGGTATGGACGTACTGAGTGCCTTTTTTTCCAGCTTCTTTAAAGCGAATATTGCCGCGCCGTGCTTGAAAATCAACGCAATTCGAGCAACTGGAAATCTCTCGGTACTTCCCAGACGAGGGCAACCAAACTTCTAAATCGTAGGTTTTAGCGGATGAAAAACCGATATCGCCCGTACACAATTCAATAACGCGGTAAGGCAGTTTTAAGGCTTCCAAAATCGCGGAGGCATTCTGTACTAATTTTTCCAGCTCCTCAAATGAGGTGCTAGGATGAACCAGTTTGACCAGCTCCACTTTATTAAACTGATGCAATCGAATCAGCCCTTTCGTATCTCGTCCGTAGCTACCCGCCTCGCGACGAAAGCAGGGAGTATAGGCACAGTGATAGATGGGTAACTGTGAGGCGTCGAGAACTTCATCTCGGTAGAGATTAGTCAACGGAACTTCAGCCGTCGGCGCTAACCATAAGTCGTCTCCTTGGCATTTGAAACTTTCCTCTGAAAATTTAGGAAGTTGACCTGTAGCCGTTAAGGATTGGGTGTTGATCAGGACGGGTGGCATCACTTCCACATAACCGGCGGCAATTTGGCGATCGAGCATAAAGTTAATTAGCGATCGCTCTAAAGCAGCCCCCGCTCCGATTAAAGACACGAAGCGGCTTTGAGCCACTTTCACTGCCCGCTCGAAATTGAGAATGCCTAATTTTTCGCCAATTTCCCAGTGGGGAAGAATGTTATCCGTTTGGGGAAGGTATTCGTCACCCCACCGTCGCACTTCTACATTCTCCTCTTCACTCTTTCCAACGGGTGTGGATTCGCTAGGTAAGTTAGGCAGTAAGAGGAGAAGGGATTCTACCTGAGCTTTTAGATCTTTTTCTTGGGGTTCGAGTTGGCTCAATTGAGCCTTGACTTGGTTACTTTCTTCCCGCAATGCATCGATTTCTGGCCCTTCGGCGGGTTCACCCGCTTTCTTCTTTTGCCCAATTAGTTTTCCGATTTCGCCACTAATGGCATTACTCCGAGCTTGTAACTGGCTGCGCGATGTTTCCAGTTCCCGCTGACGCCGATCCAAATCCAAAATGGGCTGTAGGTCGTATTGGCCGGCACCGCGCCGGTTGAGTAGCTCTTGAACGGCTTGTGGATTCTCCCGAATTTGCTTTATGTCAAGCACAGATTTTTCTTTTCTCTACAACGACAGCGCGATTACCGAATGGCACGAGTTCTGTTCAACGCTACTGCATCTGGCTGGTAGCAGCTGTTTTAGAACCTTAGTGAAAGTGCCAATCTCCAGGATACAAGAGGACTTTCACCCAATCTCATCGGGGTTAATCCCCTGAGAACGCAAGTAGGCTGCTAATCTATCAGCCCGCTGACGTTCTTGTTCAGCCCGCTGACGCTCTTGTTCAACTTGCTGGCGTTCCTGCTCCAAGCGTTCTACACCCCACAACAGCAGATTTCCTCCCTCGTCCCACCAACGCAACCAATACCCTGTGCGTCCTTCTTTCTCTCCCCGCCATGCTCCCAAAAATAACCCCATTTCAGGAAACCAGTGGCGTCCTTCTGGGTCGGGCAATTCCAGGTCATACCGTTGCTCCTGCAAGCGATAGACCTCTAGCAATCCGGTTTCTGGCTCGAAGATAACATAGGTTGGAACTTTCAAAACCTGCTCGTAAAAAAACCATTTACCAGGGGGATAGCTGCGCTTGACTGAATACTCCCCGCCCTCAGTATCGGATAGGAATTCCATTACGATGCTGGGAGTATCCCCTTCTAAATTGGGTGTATAGCTTTTACGATCTGCTGTAAGCAGCAGCGCTGACGCTCGTTCCTCGCTATAGCTTCGCTTCACGCTATCGCATTGTTGTGCTAGCGGTTGTACCCTAGGCACATAAAACCAATCCGGTGCCTTAATCACCAACTCTCCATTTACCGTCGCACAAATTCCCAAGTTGGAGGCGATGAGCATTTCGGGTGTAATGTACCCTCTCAGTTCTAAAGATTCGCGTAAGGCTCCAGCAATCAGAGGTTGCCCAGTATTCTCCACCGGTTCTTCTTCCAGTTTGTAGTCATCTGGGAGCCTTTCCCAAGTCACGGTTAGGGTTGCCGCTGGTCTGATTATATTTTTCTGGCTAATGACCATAGCTTCACCAAGGGCAATTCAAAGCTTTTATACGAAGATTCTACTCTCTATGTTTGGGAACTCTCGTTAAAGCCAATTGCCCACCAAAACGTAAGGAGCCCAATAAATCGGCTGTTGGTACTGATTTTCCTTCAACAGCGAGACTTGAGCGCGGCGAAGTGCTTCGGCTTTACTAACCGATGTATCGGCTAATTCCCGATAAAATCGAGTCATTAATTCTGCTGTTCCGCGATCGTTGACAAACCACAGTGTAGCTAGGGTGCTGCGTGCCCCAGCTCTAACCGCAACCCCTGCTAATCCTAGGGCTGCTCGCTTATCACCAGCTGCTGTTTGACAAGCACTGAGTACCAAAAGTTCAATGGCACCTCTGCCAGTCTCTTCTCTGGCTCGAAGTAGGTTGTTTAGCTCGTTCACATTGAGGAGTTTATCCCAAGTGAGAATGAATGTCTCTTCCGCATTAGAACTAAACTGACCGTGAGTCGCTAAATGAACAATAGGGAAAGAAACCGAGTCAATTTCTTTTTGAATGGCAGCACTAGTAAACTGGTTATTGAGTAGAAGTTCGCCCGGTACTTTCGACTGAATGTCTTCCAATTCTTGCTTCACGTAGGGAAGGGCAGGAAACTGTAACTTTTGGGTTGAATCGTTAATGGGAATCTCGCGCGATTCGGTCAGTCCTGCTTTAAGGGCAGCGATTTTCCCTCGGCTGAGAGCTTGAGCGTCGGTTCTAGGGTCTACTAAGTTGAGTCCTGGCGTGTAAGCGATCGCATACTTCTCGATCAAGAATTGCTTGCCATCGTGCAGGACTGCCATCGGTAGATTGAGCATCGGCCCATCCAACACAAACACTAGTGTTTTAACTCCACTAGCAGCAATTTCTTGCTCGGCAGGCTGGATTAACCACTGATAGACTTTTTGCGCCAGCGGTAGGTATTGCTGGTCATTAATCAGGGCGCTGCATTCTCTGGGCTGAGCGGCTAACGAGCGGCAGGGTGTAGTGGGTTCAGTGCCTATCCCTCCTCGCTCGTCGGGGTTCGTGTCTGTACTCTGTGGTGCTGGTTCGGGATTGGAGTTAGTTTTCGTACTGTCTATTTTTTGCCCTCGATTGGACTTATTTATGATGGGTTCGTTAATAAAAGGAGCGATCGCTTGCCGCAGCTGAGCGAACACGGCTTCTGCCTCGTCTTGAGAGATGCGCGTTGTATAGTGCCGCAGCGTAGACGTTTTGGGGAGCGATAGCACCACCTCTAATCGGTCGTTTAACACAATGGGGTAAACTACAGCTGTAGTCTGGTTTGGGTCAATCTGGTCAATATTGACTTGCTGACCCGCCAAACAATTTTCGCGGAAGAAGTTGACCAGTTCTGCTAGTTGAAGCGATTCAATGACCTTACGCGCTCGTTCCAAGTTTTGGGCATCATCCGATTGCAGGAGTAACCCAACGTACTGGCGATAGACTGGTTCGACACTCTCCCGGAATGAAAACTGAACATCGGGGTTAATGCTGACTAAATCGCCACGTATGTCTTGTAGAGTTTTGATAGCCGAATCATAAGCGGCAATTGCGCCTACTCGATCGCCCTGTGCCTTCAGCAGTCGTCCCAATTGCCATTGCCAGCGATAGGCGATATCGGATGCGTTAATCGTTTGAGCCACGAGCAAGGCTTGGTCAGTCAGCTCTTTCGCATTGTTCACTTGCCCGGTTTTTTCGTACAATTCGCCCAGATTGCCGAGGGCATAGGCACTAGCCCGTTGATCGCCGATGCTTTTAGCCTGTTGAATTGCTGCTGCCAACAGTTGAGCGGCTTGTTTCACCTCAGTGTCTGGTAGCCTCAGCAAGCTCTGAGCCAAGTTAATCCGCGCATAGACGGTAGCTCGACTGGGAGGTAAGCTGGCCAATCGAGATAGGATTTGCGGCCACAATGCCTGGGCTTCTGAGACTCGTTGAGCGTCTAACAGAAGGCTGAGCTGATTTAATTGAGCTTGGATTGCAGTTAGGGGTGATGGCGATAGCTCTGCCGCTTGTTGATAAAATGCGATCGCCGATTCGTTACTCGGTCGTCCGCGCACCGTCGTGCTATTTTGCTGAGCGCGAAGCGTGTTACCCAAACTAAACAGAGTTGCACTGATACCTGAATCTGATTTCAAGCGTTGAGCGATTTCTAAGCTTTGCCTTAAAACCTCCTCCGACTGCTTGAGATCGCCCACTAATTGCAAAACATCGCCCAGTCCGCGCAAGGCAACGGCTTTGGTGAGGGAATCGGGTTGCTTTTTAATCGCTTGAACCTGGGTATCTGAGATGCGGCAGTCCTGATTCTCAATCCCCAACGTGTTGAGTAAGATTTTGCAAGCCCTGGGGTATAGCCCCAGAGCTTGCAGCGCTTGAGCTTGGTTAATCTGGCTTTGAGCAAGTCCCTCTTGATTCCCGATTTGAGAATAGGTTGTAGCGGTTTGTTGCCAAGTATTAAGAGCTTGTTCGGCTTTTCCCAGAGAAAATTGCAAGCGACCTTGGATATTGAGAGTTTGGGCGAGAAGGGAAGATCGTTCCGTTCTGTCCTGCTGAGGCACGCCACTCATGCCTCCTCCAGATTGCAGCAATGTTAAACTTTCTGCGATCGCTTGTTCGGCTTGGGACCACGAACCGAGTTGCTGATACGCTAGGGCAAGATTACTCAATGCTGTTGCTTGGCGCAATACATTTCCCTCGTTCTTGAACGCCGTGACAGCTTGTTGCAATACATCCACTGCCTCTGAGAACTTCCCAGCATCATAAAGAGCTTTCCCGCGTTGAAGTAAGTTCGTTGAGTTCGCCGAACCTTGAACCACCGTCACGCTAGTAGGGGAACTAGCGGCAGAAACAGGCAAAGTTGCCACACTGACAAACCAGCCAACTTCTTGAGCGAGGCAAAACCCCAAAACAAACAGCAAAATAAATAGGGTTTTTGGCTTGAGTCGCTTGTTCTGCTTGCGATCTTTTTTTAAAGATTTGCCGTTTAAGGAGGTGCGCTTCAGTAGACTAAACATAAGTCAATAAATTATTATTTGTTAATTAGTTATTTGTTAATTTAGCTCTAAATCGTTACTTCTCCTGGATTATTTATTGATTGTTTGGACTTGCTTGGGCATTGACAAACAGACTCAACTCTAGGCTTCCTAGTCACCAAAAACAAACAACAAACAACAAATAACAAACAACCACTTACCAAGTTCCAAACGGTGTAGCAACGATGGAAAAATAAAAGCCGCTCTCTTGCCAGGTTCGATCGCTGGAATTAACAGATACAAGCGGAATGCCATAATCTAAACGAGCCGTGACGCGATCGGTGATTTGCATCTGTAAACCAAGACCAATCGATGCTAAAAAGCCAGGGTCTGGATCGGGTCTACCGGAATTGTTCCAGCCAGTACCGAGATCGACAAATGGAGCGAGTTGGACGAGAGTGTCCCATTTTGGGATGCGGAGAACCGGGAACCGCGCTTCTGCTGAAATTAACGCGCCGTTATCCGTAAGCAGGAGGTCTTGGCGGTACCCTCGAATCGTCTGTTGACCGCCTAATCCAATTTGTTCTAAAGGAACGAGCGCTCTATCGGCTAGTTGTACGTCCCCACGGACGATGAAGAGGGTATCGGGAGCAAGAAGACGTACCCACTGGGCTTGCCCTCGCCAAGCAAAAAACTGGCTATCGGGAGCCTCTGCATTAATGGTCGAGTCGAAGGCATTCAGACCGAAACTGAATTGAGAACGCGCAGCAATCACTTCCTGGCTGTTCCGCTTCGTCCATTCCTGGAAAAATCGTAAGGCTGAAATACGAGTGCGTCCTTCGTCATCTGCTCCGAGGGAGAGCGGGAAGGGAATCCCTAAAAGGGTGGTTGAGCTTTCCTGGCGTGAAAAGGTCAGACCATAAGCAAATTCTTGGGTTGGGGTTTGGAAGATGGGCTGGCGGTAGGTGAATTCGTAGTAGCGAGATTTGGCATTGATATCAATGCGATCGAATGGTGGTTCGACGACATTACTATAGGTTGTGCCGAAGTTAAAACCGATCGTGCCATTACGGGGATTAATGGGCAAGGTATAGCTGAGGTCGCCGCCATTACTGCCCTCAGTATTACTAAAGCCCACAACTAAGCTATCCCCAGCTCCCGTTAGGTTCGATTGGTTGAACTGGATTCGACGTTCAAAGGTGCCAACACTAGGCGCTCGGTTATTATTGAGCTGGATTTGAAGGCTCATGGTTTTCGC
The DNA here is from genome assembly GCA_036703375.1 of Allocoleopsis sp. Classification (GTDB taxonomy): domain Bacteria; phylum Cyanobacteriota; class Cyanobacteriia; order Cyanobacteriales; family Coleofasciculaceae; genus DATNPC01. The sequence goes on along the minus strand of DATNPC010000581.1, from coordinate 18,412 downwards.
TTCTGTCACCTTCACTTCTAGCAAGCTTAATCCCGGTTCTGTCCCCGCTGAGAGTTCTGCCGAGAGGTTTTGAATCAGAGGATTGAGTTGCAGCAGTTGCAGTGCTTGTAGCAAGCGCTCGCGATTGAGGGGTTTGTTTGTGGCGATCGCAATGCGCGATCGGATGTAGTCTGGGTTTAACCGTCGGGTACCCGTAATATTAATCCCCTCTAATCCACCTTCAACCACCTGAATTTTCACCACGCCCCCGTCTAGGGTTTGGGGGGGGATAAGAGCGCCGGAGGTAATGTAACCGCGATCGAGATAGAGTTGTGTGACAGCAGAACGAGCTTGAAAGAGTTCGGCAAATGAGATGGCTCGCTTAGTGAAGCGCTCAGTCACTTTGGCTAAGTCTTCATCGCTAATTGCAGTATTGCCCTCAAATTCAAATCGTTCGATTGTAATCGTTTCAGGGACTTTGCCGGGAACAGGTTGAGGCGTGGGGGGAGTTACGGTGGAGGGTTCTAATAGCTGCTCTGGTGGAGGAAGTGGTGTAGGCACAGTAGGTTCCAGAGGCGCTTGAGAGGGAGGTTCGATAATATCTCTGGGCAAAGGCGGAATTTTGCGATCTGGAGGCAACGAAGGAACTTGCTGACCTGGGTTAGGCGTTTGTGCAATTTCTCCTAAATTGTGAGTTCTCAATGTTGCATCCTTAGTGGATTCAAAGTGAGAGGTTTCGAGCAGGGAGGAACCCAGCTTGGCATCCAACGGTGAATGAGAAACGAATTCACCAGGGTTAGAAGTTGCGCTCTGGTGTTCTGAAACCTGAGGAGATGAGGAGTCGTAGGTTTGGAAGATGTTGTTAGTAGAGACGCTGCTAACTTGCCAAGATGCTGCTAAAAACGTCTCCGCCTTGCGAGCGTCTTTCCTAACTGCGTCCTCTTGTTCCGCATCAAATTGCATCTCGGAGCGCAACTGGGGTTCAACTGTCCGTGCGTTCACGCCTGCAACTTTCCAGCCGCAGGTTAAGAGCAACACGCTCAGTGGCAGAAGGGATGAGTTGGACTTTAGGCGAAATTTATGAACCATGACAGGAAGCAGCTGGTGTCAGCTTGAGATCGTGGGGGATGACAGTAGGTGCATTGGCCGTGAGGATTATCTCACCTTTTTCACCGATGACCCACCCTTGGGCTTCTACGAGTTCCGAAGGTTTGGCAGCGTTAGTTGCAGTGGAAAACGAGCGCTCTGGATTAGCCGAATGGTTATTTTCAGATGGGTTCTCCTGGGGAGGTTCACCAACCCAATCTGTCACTACGGACTCATTCTGCAATGTGTTGTTGGGGTTAGTTGGTATGCCTCCACGTCCAGTAATTGTAAATTTGTTCTCTTGTCCCGATTCTCTGCTACGGGCAGCGCACTGCTGAGCGATTAGACGAGAGGCATCAACGGGATTCTCTGACAAGCTATTCAATCCCTGCGTCGGGTCAACGTTTAAGACATTAGTGGTCACCAGACCATCTTGTCCATATTGAGAACTCGCATCGATATCATTAGTTAGCTTCACCTCAGGTCGGGGAGCGATTTTATAGAGCTGAGCCGCAGTCACACCAATGCTCCCGCCATTACCCGTGTAAGCCTGGGCAACGATATTGCTATCGTTGACAGGGGCAGCGAAGATGTATTGAGTTTTAATCCCGATGTTGCCGCCATTCCCCCCAGCGTCTGCTCTGCCTGCTTGGGTGGATATGTTACTAGTATTGGTTAATACTAATAAGTCTCGTGCATCAATAGAGATATTCCCGCCATCACCGGATAAGGTTGTCGCTGTGATTTTTCCTTCGTCCTCTAGGCGAAGGTCGCGAACTTCGACGATCAAGTCCCCCGCTACACCTGAATTGAGATTGTTGTTGCTTACACTAACCTCTGCTCCATCTTTGATAGAGAGCGTTCTTGCTTGAAGGAAAACACCTCCTCCATTGCCTATTGCTCCTTCTTCCGCTGTGCTGCCGATACCGCTATTGCCTGTTAGTGTAATATCGCCAGTAGCGATCGCTAAGATTAGTCCTGCCTGTCCCGTCCCTACTGTAGAGGTTGTCATTCCAGAGACGTTATCAGGGCTACCCTTAATATTAAGAGAGCCAACTGCCATTAAAATTGCTCCACCCGTACCTACTGCAGCAGGACCAACAATACTACCAATAACACCTCCATTCGAGAGAGAAGCCTGATCAGCGACTACGACCACAGCTCCCGCATTGCCGTTTCCCAAGGTACTAGTATTCAGTAAAGCATTATCGGTTAAGGAAAATTTTCCGCCACTAGCAATCAAAATTGTGCCATTGATATCACCACCTTGACCCAATAGAGCACCCACAACATTGCCAGCAAACGGATTACCACCAGTGCTAGCCGCATCAGCTCCCTCTTCTATCACGCTTTCGATACGAGCACCATTGGAGAGAGAAACAGAATCTGTGGCTTGTAAAAATATATTTCCAGCTTGTCCAGTGCCAGATATGCTGGTATCAATTTTCCCCTGATTGGTTAGAGAGATAGACCTAGCATATAGGGCGATGTTACCAGCATTACCTGTAGCTCCAAAACCTACACTACTGAAAATGGCACTAGGCTGTCCTTGGGCGTTTGTGCCTGCAATAGTAATTGTATTGTTACTTCCAATTGTCACGTTTCCAGCATTCCCGTTTCCGGGCTGTTGACCATTGTTATCTCCTCGGACTAGGGTTTGCATCTGAGAGCCATCAAGTAAGGAAAACGAGCCAGCTGCAACAATAATTTCTCCACCTGTACCGGTCGATCCCGATTCCACATTACTGAAAACGTTACTGTCATCGACAATCGAAATTGCACCATCGGCCTGCATGGCAACAGCTCCAGCAATCCCAGGTCCATAAGTACTGCTACTCAGCGTGGAATTGCTCAACAGAATAGACCCAGCATCAATTAAGACTCCACCAGCATCTCCTTTGTCTGTCGCGTATGTATCGCTGGCAATCTCACTGTTCTCAACAACAGCACTGCCATCCGTTCGTACAAACACAACTCCAGCACTGCCAGTGCCAAAGCTGCTGGTACTAACCGAGCCATCCGTTAATTCAAAAGACCCAGCATTGATGAGAATAGAGCCAAAGAGAGTGTCATTATCGATCGCCTCAAAGATATTGCCAGCATTTCCTGTGGCATCTGGATTAATATTATTTTCAATTCGGCTATCCCTGATACTCACCGCCCCTGTAGCATCGAACAAAATATTTCCAGCTACTGCATTGCTCGCTCCCACCGCTGAACCTGGCGTGTCACAAGACGAAGCGTTTGCACCTATCCCCGCACACATTACACTTCCCGATATAGTGACATTTCGGGCATAAATTCCAATATCACCCCCTCCTCCTGCGACAACATCCGCGATCGCGTCCTGGGTCAAGGAAACGTCTGCTCGCCCTACGCCATCAGGAAAAATCAAGCTTCCATCGTCTGGAGAAAACGTAACCAGTCCGGTACCTGCCAATCCTCCCAACTCAATTCGACCTCCTGGCGCTCGTAAAACTCCGCCAGTTAAACTCACGTTACCGCCAACAAGGGCTAAAGCTTTACCTGGTTGAACGGTTAGACCAGTCGCTGGTGGATTAGGGGAACCGTTCACCTCAATATTTCCTGGATTTGCTCCAAACTGCAAGCCAAGCGGAGTGCTAATTGTTAACAGGGGTGGAGTCGGAACTACCGCACTGAACTCACTGCCATCCGATAGCTTTAGGCTACTTGCTGTACTCGCTACAAATGAGCCACCAATATTTAATGAAGCATTGGGACCGAAAATAATTCCGTTGGGATTGAGTAAAAATAAGTTAGCACCAGCGTTGGCTCTAAGGGTGCCATCAATATTGGATATAAACGGGCCTGTGACGCGGCTGATGATGTTTTGAATATCAGTGAGATTGTTAAAGAAAGCAAGACCCTTAGCAGGGACAGAAAATTGGGAAAAACTGTGGAACAGATTATTTCCTACTTGAGTTCCACCTTGGATAGTGCAAGAAGCGGCACTACATAGCAAAGATGGAGAACCGTTAACGATAGTGTTCGCAGTTCCATCAGGTTGGATCTGAGCGAAAGCCCGCGAAGCCGAACTATTCCATAGAGAATCGCACTGCATTGCGATCGCACTACTCATTCCCAAAGCCAAAAGTCCGATCGCCCGCTGTGCTACCGCCCTTCCGAGCTTCTTGCCTTGACCTCGCTGTCTTCTAGCACTTTGTGTCGCAAATCCCGCTGTCTTATTTTTTTCCGATGTCTTAGACATTTTGCCGGAAAAGCGATCGCTTCGGTCAGTAATCTCGAATTGATGATGCAATTGCCGCAACCCCCTGAGATTCAGCATGAAACCTCTTGCTCGCATTCAATGTTGTGACGTAGCAGGAGTATATATCTCTCGTCGCTATGCCACTTATGCAAGAAGCCTACGTGAGTCCTGCTAGCGCTAGCGCTTGCCTGAAAAACCACGCCCTAAAAAGTTAGCATAGACTTCCTGATGAATTTCAAGTTCTAAGTTAAATTTTCTAATTAATTTAAACAGTTATCCCTAAAGATAGATGCACAAAAAGTACGTACTATAAGAATGGGCAGGTGTAGCTAAGGTTGAGGATAAGCGATCGCCTAGCAGTGGATAGTTACAAGTTTTTACAGGAAGGAAATACCCACAGAGTGGCAGCTCACTAAACTGGGAAATAGACTCCCTTTAGCCCCGCTTGACGCTCGATTGATGCCAAACACCACTACCTTCACGCCACAGTTGACTGCTGATGGTTCATTCACCTTCTTTTCGTCTGAATTTGAGGAATACTTCCACAGCACTCAAGGGGCAAAAGAAGAAGCGTTGGTGAAGTTTGCAGAGCCTTGTCGGATTGCCGAGAAAGCCCAACAACCTGTAGTACGATTGCTGGATGTTTGTTACGGGTTGGGCTACAACAGTGCTGCTGCGTTAGAAGTCATTTGGACGCACAATCCCAATTGCCAGGTTGAACTGGTTGCTCTGGAATTAGATCCCACTGTACCGAAAACCGCGATCGCACATCATTTATTAGAGAGTTGGAGTCCCCCGATTCCCAAATTGTTGGAAAGCTTGATAACCTCTCTTAACGTTCAGACTAACCGACTCCATGCTCGGTTACTCCTCGGTGACGCCAGAGACACCATTCAAAAGCTGCGTCAATCCAACTTCCAAGCAGATGCAATTTTCCTCGATCCTTTTTCTCCTCGCCGTTGTCCTCAGTTGTGGACTGTTGATTTTTTGCAACAGTTAGCCGGTTGCTGTACGGGCACGGGACGATTGGCCACCTACTCCTGTGCAGCGTCTGTGCGTAGCGCTCTGATTACTGCTGGGTTTAAGATCGGTCAAACTCCACCGCTGAGAGGTCGCCAGCCTGGAACTATAGCCAGCTTCACTGACGATTTACCCACACTGCCAATGCGATCGCAAGAACATTTACAGACTCGTGCCGCTGTTCCGTATCGCGATCCTCAACTCCATGACCCAGCTCATGTCATTTTACAGCGTCGGCAAATCGAGCAACAGTCATCATCCCTAGAACCAACCTCGCGTTGGCAGAAACGTTGGTCAACGTTTCAGTAACTGAGTATTTAGAATACTTACTGAAACTTTATAGATCGGGCAACTAACGTTTAAAATACAAAATCTAAGTGAATAGCTAGGCATCGATTGGTCGTAAAACCCAGATTGTAGCGTTAAGCTCTCACTTGCCTGATGGAAGCCTTTGCTGGCGTTTGCTCATGTATGATATCTCAGGTGCCTCAACATTATCGAGATCGGAAACTAGTTCTTACTCGTTAACGTTCTTGGATTCCGATCGCCCTAAAATCCTTGTTGTTGACGATCATCCGTCTAGCCGTATGACAGCGGTAGCTCTCTTATCTGTAGAGGGTTACGAAGTCCTAGAGGCTGACAGTGGCCCGGCTGCTCTAGAGCGAGTGGTGGAGGGCAACCCAGATTTAATTCTCCTGGACGTGATGATGCCGGGAATGGATGGGTTTGAGGTGTGTCGTCGCCTCAAGGAAGACGAACAAACTCGCCTAATTCCCGTAGTCTTCATCACCGCCCTCAACGACAGGCGATCGCGCATTATGGGAATAGAAGTTGGAGGCGATGACTTTCTCACTAAACCTTTCGATCGCTTGGAACTTGCGGCAAGAGTCAAATCTCTCGTTCGCCAAAAGCGCCTCAATGAAGACTTAGATCACGCCGAACAGGTTCTTTTCTCAATTGCTAGAGCTGTCGAAAGCCGCGATCCCAATACCGGCGACCATTGCGAACGTCTAGTTACGATGGGTAAAGCCTTTGGCGAACACATCCAACTTTCGAGAGGAGAAATTCGGAATTTAATGTGGGGAGGCTATCTCCACGACATCGGCAAAGTTGGTATTCCCGATGCCGTCTTGTTGAAACGAGGACCATTTACTCCCGAAGAACGGGAGATCATGAACCGTCACGTTCTCATCGGTGAAAAGATTTGCAAGCCTTTGCGGACAATGCGGGGCGTGATCCCAATTATTCGCTATCACCACGAACGCTGGGATGGTACTGGTTATCCAGATGGTTTGGTTGGGGAAGAAATTCCCTATCTAGCTCAGGTTTTCCAAATCATAGATATCTACGATGCTTTGACTAGCGAACGTCCGTACAAACGTGCCTTATCGCCAGAAGAAGCGTTAGAGGTGATTGCCGAAGAAACTGCAAAAGGTTGGCGAAATCCCGAACTCGTTCAGCAATTTACTGAATTTATTCAAACAAAGCATCTTAAAGAAATACCAGCCTCCCCAACCCGACCAAACCTTGGCTAAGAAGTGGACAAGATTGGCAAGGTCAAGTGTTATCATCAGTGAGCAAAATTTTGAAAGCTGGTAGCTGAACACAAGTAGCTCATCATGGTTGCAGTAGCGATTCTAGCGGCAGGACGTGGGACGCGCATGAAATCTGACCTGCCTAAGGTCTGTCATCAATTGGGTTCTCTGTCTCTCGTGGAACGGGTTCTCAAAAGTTGTCTCTCATTGAACCCCTCGCGGTATCTCGTCATTGTCGGCTATCAGGCTGAACGAGTCAAACAATCGCTAGACGGATTTTCGAGTGTAGAGTTTGTCGAACAGACGGAGCAACTGGGAACGGGTCACGCTGTTCAGCAACTCTTGCCCTACCTAGAAGGATTCACGGGCGACCTGCTGATTTTAAATGGTGATGTCCCCTTATTGCGACCTAGCACGATTCAAAATCTGTTAGAGACACATCAAGCTCATCAGAATGCTGCAACTCTGCTGACTGCCCACCTCCCTAATCCCCAAGGTTATGGGCGGGTTTTTTGTGATAGTCAAAATCTGCTTAAGCAGATTGTGGAAGATCGAGACTGCACAGATGCTCAAAAGCAAAATCGTCGAATCAATGCAGGTGTCTATTGCTTCAATTGGTCGCAGCTAGCCCAAGCTTTGCCGAAATTAGAGGCGAATAACGATCAACAGGAATATTACCTGACTGATGTTGTGAATCATTTAGACCGAGTGATGGCAGTGGATGTGGAGGATTACCAAGAAATCCTCGGTATTAACGATCGCAAACAGCTGGCCAACGCCTACGACATTTTGCAAACGAGGGTGAAAGATGCCTGGATGAAGGCAGGGGTGACGTTAATCAATCCCGACAGTATCACGATTGATGACACGGTGGAATTGGAACCGGATGTGACCATCGAACCCCAAACTCATCTACGAGGTAAAACGAAGATTAGTTCTGGTAGTCGAATTGGGCCGGGAAGTCTGATTGAAGATAGCGAGTTGGGTCAGAATGTGACGGTGCTATATTCTGTGGTGAGTGACAGTGTGGTTAAAGATGGCACCCGGATTGGTCCCTATGCTCATCTGCGAGGTCATGTTGAGGTGGGAGAATCCTGCCGAGTAGGGAATTTTGTGGAACTGAAAAATAGTCAACTTGGCGATCGCACTAATGTTGCTCACCTATCCTATTTAGGTGATGCGACCCTGGGTAATAAGGTTAATATTGGAGCCGGTACGATTACGGCTAATTATGATGGTGTCAAGAAGCATCGCACGGAAATTGGCGATCGCACCAAAACCGGATCGAACAGTGTCCTCGTGGCACCTGTCACCATCGGTAAGGATGTCACCATTGCTGCTGGTTCTACCATTACCGAAGATATAGCGGATGATTGCCTCGCGATCGCGCGTGCGCGGCAAGTCGTTAAATCCGGTTGGCGATTAAAATCGCCAGGGAACAATCCCTCAAATTGATCGACTCGAATCAGGAGAGAGCAATCGGTCAGGGAGACCAGCCTAGCTCTAAGTTGCTTGACAAGTTGTGTCGAGTCTTGAAAGTCTATTGACAAATATTTCAATTTCCCCATCAATCCCAACAAAATCCCTGATGCTCGAACTGGCGATGTGTAGGGAGTGGTAGCTGCTGGGACAAAAGCGATCGCTCCTTGGAGAGTGTAGGCGATCGCTTTCTTGCTTAAAAAAACTACACAAGGGTCAGTAATGACAGATAATGAACCCTGAGCGCATACGACTAGTAATTTATCACTAAGAACTGATGACAAAAACTGCGTGGGTTTTTCCAGGACAAGGTTCTCAAGCGATTGGCATGGGCGTTGATTTACTAGAGTTACCCTTTGCCAAAGATAGGTTTGAGCGGGCTAAGCAAATTCTGGGTTGGGATGTTCTAGAAATCTGTCAAAATCCAGACGATAAGGTATCTCGCACCCTCTATACTCAGCCCTGTCTCTATGTTATGGAAAGCATCCTAGCTGACGTGCTCATCGAGCAAGGCAAGACACCTGCTCTAGTCGCTGGTCATAGCTTAGGAGAATATGTAGCCCTCTACGTTGCTAGAGTGTTTAGCTTTGAGGCTGGCTTAGAACTCGTCAAGCGCAGAGCTGAACTGATGGATGAGGCATCTGGTGGTATGATGAGTGCCTTAATCGGCTTTGACCGCGAACAGCTAGACCAAAAAATCCAGCAAACTCCTAACGTTGTGCTTGCCAACGATAACAGTCCCGCTCAAGTGGTTATTTCTGGGACGCCAGAGGCGGTTGAGAGTGTCGTTTCGCAAATTAAGGTCAAACGTGCAGTTCCGTTAAAAGTATCTGGAGCGTTTCACTCTCCGCTCATGGCTCAAGCGGCGGATGAGTTCCAAGAGGTTTTGCAGGCTACCCCATTTGCTAATGCCAAAATTCCAGTACTGTCGAATGTTGAACCCGTACCAGCTGTCGAGGCATCTGTATTAAAAGATCGGCTCCAGCGTCAGATGACCGGTTCAGTTCGTTGGCGAGAAATCTCCCTGCAACTGCCAGTAGAGGGTATTGAGCGCGTTGTGGAAATTGGTCCCGGTAAAGTCCTCACAGGTCTGATCAAGCGGATGTGTCCTGATGTAGTGTTGGAAAATGTGAGTGGCTTTGCCGACTTGCCCGTATTCGCGATCGCGAGTTAATCGCAACCTGAATCGGGAAAAACCCTTTAACCGTCAAACTGTCTAATCGTCCAATCTTCAATCTTCATGGGCAGAACCCGCGAACCATTTGCCAGCTTACTGCTCTACTACGCGTTTAAGTGGTCAGTAGTCAGTCCAATGCTTCACACTTACTTTCAAGGTCGTGTCTATGGTGCTGAAAATGTACCTCAAGACAAGCCACTCATCGTGGTGAGCAACCATGCCAGCGATTTCGACCCGCCGATTTTATCCTGTGCCGTGCGACGCCCGGTGGCTTACATGGCTAAGGAAGAGTTATTTCAGATCCCACTTTTAAAGCAAGGGATTGAGTTGTATGGTGCTTACCCAGTGAAGCGGGGAATGGCAGATCGCAGTGCAATTCGCGCTGCCCTGAATTGTCTATCGAATGGGTGGGCTGTCGGTCTGTTTTTGCAAGGAACAAGAACGCCCGACGCCCGAATTCCCGAACCAAAGCTTGGTGCAGCCATGATTGCGGCTAAAGCACAAGTTCCTATGCTACCCGTGAGCTTATGGGGGACTCAAGCCATTATTAAAAAAGGTTCGCCCGTACCACGTCCCGTGCCAGTCACAGTGAGGATCGGTGAGATTATTGCTCCCCCCACCTCCAGTAAACGAGAAGAATTAGAAGCTGTAACGCAACAGTGTGCAGAAGCAATTCATGCTTTGCACGACTTGGGACGTTAATTTATAGCAATTCTCACTTGGGTGAAATACAGACTCGTGTTTTTTTTGTTCATAGTTCATGGTTCATTGCTTCTTGAGAGCCATAAACCTTCACTGTTCACTGTTCACTGGTCACTGAAGATGAACTATCAACTATGAACGAGCAACCTCTCCCGTGTACTTCATGCAACTTTAGATGGAGAAGATGGAGAAAAGCTGTGAATTTTTGTTCTTAATATTTTCCCTCAATATTGGCGAGGTAGAGTAATTATCGAGAGCATGTTTGATTGGCTTTAAAAGTCTGAGTAGCTCGTATTATCCTTACAAGAGTTAAGAATCGAAAAATAATTTTTTAATATGCAGGATTTGAGAACGGAGTTAGCAGAAAGCCTGGATGAAGCAGAGTGGAATTGGTTGAAACCCCATGTTCAACGAGATGCAGTTGTAGTGGTCGATCGCGCATTAGATTTGCTGGATGTGGGAGTTGCGCTTGCTAATGATGATGTTGTGTCTGTGCAGCATTGGATTAGCGAGCAACTCATTCGCAAGCCCTCGCCGGAACAACTCTCGGATTGGAACGGCGACCAGACGAAACGCTTTCAAGCTCTGATCGTACAACCCTATGTGTTAGTACAAGAATTCCCAGGTTGATGAATTAGAACCGAGTTTTAGATAACAGCGAACCGTTGACTAAGAGAGCGCCGGGGCGTAGGAGTAAGAATGACCTCAACGCAATGAATCTGATGTATCGCGTAGGCTGGCTCCCGTATGACCTGTAGTCACCCAGAGGATAGCTCTTGCACCATCTCGAATCGATTTCTCAATCGGTTCGGGTTCGCGTCCTGAAGGGACAGATAGCGGTTTTAGCGAGATGCCTCGACTCCCAAAAACAATTTCACCAATCACGCGAGCGCGGCGCATGTGATCGTCAGAGGTAATCAAGTAGACACTGTTGATCCCCTCGGCTTTGAAGCGATCGGCTAACGTTGTGAAGTTGGTAACTGTATCGACAGCTTGGTAGTCCAAGTGAACGCGATTTGCCGCAATTCCCGCCTTCGCAAACACTCTATAGGCATAGGCTTTCGGGACACCTGACGACATCCAAATCGGGAGTTGTGGGTGCTGCTTTGCTAACTTAGCCGCGAATCGTACTCGCTCTCCCTTATCTCCCCCCAAGATAAAGATGGCATCGGGTTTTATAAAGTAGCTTTCAATTTGCTTGTAGCCCCAGATCGACAAAACCAGCAGCACTGGCATCAACCAGGTCAATTGTTTAACTTTAGAGTACTGAGGTTTTGCAAATAATTCGCGCCGCTTACGCGAAGCAATTCTTAAAAGCATGAATAAATAAATGAATCGGGTTGACTAGATACCATTTTTAGACTCATGCACTACACACACTTTTCCCTGGATTCTTGCCGGGTTAGCGGTATGTAGCATCAATCAATAGTACTTTTAGAATGAGCGTTCTTCTCGATTGGCTGGAGAATTTCCTCGATCGAGCGACTCACCAGTTTAAGAGTACTGCCAACTGCCTCACAATGCATCTAAGGAAAAGCTGAAACTTCCTCCTCAAAAGTTTCCTTATCAAAGCACCGACGATCCGTACAGATTTTTAAAACTTAGTCAGTTTGCGATCGCAAACGGAACTCAACGTACCAGCTTCTACAACTCAAGCTTAGGGAGTGAGTTATCCCAGAGCATCCCACTTAAGGTAGCCAATAAATAGATAAATAGAACGGGACTGGCCGGATTCGAACCGGCGACCTAGCGCTTCAGATTTGTGTGAGTTTCCCCACTCTCCGGACTATACCTTCACCTTGGGCTTGTTACCTTTAGGTGGTGGCCGTCTAGTCTCTCGACCTTCCCAACCCAAACGTCTACGATTAATGGTTCGTACTTTGGAGTGGGCTTGGCTCGGTATTGCCATAGAGGATTGAGTAGATCGATCGCTCTTTAGGGTTCACCGAATTTGACCACATTCACGCATGGAGTTTCTTCCATGGTGCCCGATTGTTCAGGAGGCGCTCGCTCTATCCATCTGAGCTACAGCCCCAACACACGCACCCCATTATAGCCAAAGCTGTCGATCAACTACAGCACAAAAGAAAAAACAGGGGCTGGAGACTCTTAGTTTATTCTCCCTCAAGAGTTACTGTCTACGGGTGTTCAATGCCATAAAAATTCCTGCGATCGTCGCGAATACAATACAGAAGACGATTTTGTCCCATCCCTCAACAATCAGCGCAGGTTGGGAGTGAGTCGAAGTTTGATGAGATTCTGATTGTTGAGTGGATATCCTTTTTCTGGGAGATCGAGACGAGTCCGCGCGATGAGGAAGCTGTTCACCAATCGGTGCATCAGCCTGGAAATTGTTTGTTGTGCCTGAAGACTCAACAAGATCGGAAGCCAAAAAAGTATAAATGCTCTGTGCTGGGTCAAAAAACATCATCGCGATCGCGATCGCCAAGCGAAATGGAAAATAACCGACACTGTAGCTGAAACAATGCTGCGATAGCAAACTATAGCAGTCTTGTAAGCTGATGTGCGTTTAAATCGCATACTTTCAGATTTTGGTAAAAACCATCAATCCCTCTCCCCATCTCCCTGTCACCCAGTCTCCCCGTCAGCATCAACTAGTTGTCGATTAAATGCTTAACAGCTTACTCGGCTTAACATAGCGTTGAATAAGCTGAGAATTCCTGCCATGACAATTTCACCGCCTCGCTCTGGATATACATTGCCGGTGTTTGCCTGTGCCGCTGCAATGGGCGCTCTGTACGAGTTACGCGGGCATCAACTGCTCAAAACGGTGTCAATCGACCTAATTGAACCGTCTGAAACCGCAAACATTCCGATCGAGCAAGTAGCTAGACTTCGAGACAACATGGCACTTGCCATCACTCGCAGCGATCCCGGTGATAATCTCGACCTCACTCGCAATACCCCAATTTGGGCGCTGGTAGAGTGGGCGCAATCCGAGCAGGTAGAACAGGTGCGGATACTGGGTGGTGAAGGAATTGGACGGCAGATCAATGCTGGTGGCAAGGCATCGATCTACGCTTATGCCGAGCGACTATTGCAAGAAAACTTAAGTCGTCAGCTGGCACCGGGAGAAAAAATTCAAGTGACCATTATCTTACCGGAAGGGCGTCAGCTAGCCGAACGCACCTCGAATGCCGCGTTCGGAGTTGTGGAAGGCCTTTCCTTATTGGGAACTACGGGAATTTCTCAACCATTGAGCGATCCCGGTCAATTAGAGGCTTATCGCGAGGACCTGCAATCCAAAGCTAACCAGTTAAAAAATCAGCAAGCATTTTTGCACACCCCATTCTTGGTCTTCTGTGTGGGGGAAAATGGCTTAGATTTGGCTCAACAACTGGGGATTAACTCTCAGCAGCTGATTAAGACGGCCAATTGGCTGGGGCCGCTGTTGGTAGCGGCTGGGTTGCAGCAAGTCCCAGCGATTTTGTTATTTGGCTACCATGGAAAACTCATGAAACTTGCAGGGGGGATTTTTCACACTCATCACCACCTGGCGGATGGGCGATTGGAAATCTTGACCGCTCACTGTGCTACGGTAGGTCTTCCGACAGCAGCGTTACGGGACGTTTTTGCCTGTTCAACCGCCGAAGCGGCTCTACAGTACCTGCGGAAATTAGATACTACGGAGGGGAGCAACTGGGTAGAGCAGGTTTACAGCGCGATCGCATCTGCTATTGATGCTCGTTCTCAAGATTATATTCGCAAGCTCAGCGAACAAAATGTTCGTGTTGGTTCAGTCCTATTCGATCGCGATCGGCAAATAATCATCACCAGCCAAACGGGTGCCGCGCTATTATCACAATTAATATGCTAACTTTGTATGAATCTCTAAAGGCTTAATCCATCGAAGCCATCAGGTTTCCCCATACATCTATTCCGGCAATAGATTCTCGTTGCTGGAGAGAGCGTCCTTTCTTCAGCCCCATGTTTGCACACCCACACGATTGGTATCACGGACACATCAGTGACACTACAGACAGAACAAGCATCTCACAATAATAATGTAGAGACGTTACCGGCAACGTCTCTCACAGAGCAGATTAATCGCCAGATGATTGTCATTCTGGACTTCGGCTCTCAATACTCCGAACTCATCGCTCGTCGCATCCGGGAGACTCAAGTCTATTCGGAGGTTCTTTCCTATCGCACTAGTGCCGAACACCTGCGGCAGCTCAGTCCGAAGGGAATCATCCTCTCTGGGGGGCCAAGTTCCGTCTACGACACGAGCGCTCCTCATTGTGACCCAGAAATCTGGCAATTGGGTATCCCCGTCCTGGGGGTTTGCTACGGCATGCAGTTGATGGTGGAACAACTCGGCGGGAAAGTGGTGCGAGCCGAGCGAGCTGAGTATGGTAAAGCTTCGCTATTCATTGACGATCCCACGGACTTGCTGACTAATGTTGATGATGGCTCGACGATGTGGATGAGTCATGGAGATTCATGCGTCAACTTGCCAGAAGGATTTGAAACCTTAGCTCATACTGAAAATACTCCTTGCGCCGCGATCGCGCATCACGACAAGAAGCTGTATGGCGTGCAGTTCCATCCTGAGGTGGTGCATTCCCTGGGGGGAATGGCATTAATCCGCAACTTTGTTTACCACATCTGTGAGTGCGAACCCACTTGGACAACCGCCGCATTTGTCGAGGAGTCGATTCGGGAAATCCGTGCGAAGGTTGGGGATAAGAGAGTGCTGCTGGCGCTCTCTGGAGGCGTGGATTCATCGACTCTCGCCTTCTTGTTGCATAAGGCAATTGGCGACCAACTCACTTGTATGTTCATCGACCAAGGCTTCATGCGGAAAGGGGAACCCGAGCGGTTGCTGAAGCTATTTGGCGAGCAATTCCATATTCCAGTAGAGTATGTGAATGCACGAGAGCGCTTCCTCACGCAACTCCAAGGCGTTACCGATCCCGAAGAAAAGCGCCGCCGTATCGGTCACGAATTTATTAATGTCTTTGAAGAAGAGTCTAGACGTCTGGGACCGTTTGATTACCTCGCTCAAGGGACTCTCTATCCCGACGTCATCGAGTCCGCTGATACCAACGTCGATCCGAAAACGGGCGAACGCGTGGCGGTGAAAATCAAGAGCCATCATAATGTCGGTGGCTTGCCCAAAGACTTGCGCTTCAAGTTAGTTGAACCCTTACGCAAACTCTTCAAAGATGAAGTCCGCAAAGTCGGTCGCTCAATCGGTCTACCCGAAGAAATTGTACGACGGCATCCTTTCCCAGGGCCGGGGTTAGCGATTCGCATCATTGGTGAGGTAACAGCAGAGCGACTCAATATTTTGCGGGATGCCGATTTGATTGTCCGTCAGGAAGTCAATCGACGGGAAGTCTACCACGACTTGTGGCAGGCATTTGCGGTATTGCTGCCCATCCGAAGTGTAGGCGTCATGGGCGACCAACGGACTTATGCCCATCCCATTGTCTTGCGCCTGATTAATAGTGAGGATGGTATGACGGCTGACTGGGCGCGAGTGCCGTATGACTTACTAGAAACGATCTCGAATCGGATTGTTAATGAAGTCAAAGGTGTGAATCGGGTGGTATACGACATCACATCTAAACCGCCTGGAACCATCGAGTGGGAATAAGGGACTGCTTCTAGCGAAAAGCTAGCGATAGGCAATTGTGGGGACAAGGGCATTGCTCTTGTCCCTACTGAGTTAGGAATCCCCATATAACGGATCTTACTTTTCACTCTTATGGAGAAAACCTCTCTCCAAACCTCTCTCCTACGAGGAGAGAGGCTTTGATTTTTCCCCCTTCCCTACTAGGGAAGGGGGTTAGGGGGTTAGGTTTTTCGTGGACTTTTCCAGATGACGTGAAAAATCAGTACAACCGACCTATGCCTCTGGTCGTAAAGGAATCGGAAAACGCGATCGCATAAAATCCATCTGCGGAGAATTACGCAACGGATGTTCGCAGCGCTACGCTTCTAGCACCAGTGGAGCTGTGGGAGTCGGGTTATGCATATTGGATTTCTGAACCCTCAGGGCAACTTTGATTTAGGGAATAGTTACATCTCGGAACATCCCGATTTCGGGGGTCAGCTCATCTACGTTCGGGAAGTCGCCATCGCGATGGCGAAAAAGGGTCATAAGGTTGATATTCTCACTCGCCAAATCATCGATCCAGACTGGCCCGAATTTGCCGAGCCGTTTGACCGTTATCCCGGCGCGAACAACGTCCGCCTCATCCGCTTACCAGCAGGCCCCAAAGAATTTCTCCGGAAAGAGTTGCTCTGGCCTCATCTGGTCGCCGATTGGGTACCCAATATCCTGAAATTTTACCGAGAGGAGGGGAGTCTACCAGACGTGATGACTGCCCACTATGCCGATGGAGGTCTCAGCGGAGTTCTCATCGAGGATGAAACGGGCATACCCTTTACCTTTACTGCTCATTCTCTGGGCGCTCAGAAGATGGATCAACTGGGAGTGACCTCAGAGGATTTGGTCGAAATAGAGGAGCAATTTCATTTCAAAGACCGTATCCTAGCCGAACGCCTGAGCATGAATCGCTCGGCTATCAATATCACCAGTACGCGGCAGGAACGGTTTGAACAGTATTCTCATCCTGCCTATCAGGGTGCAGTAGATGTCAACGATGACAGTCGCTTTGCGGTCATTCCACCAGGAGTAGACTGTTCTGTCTTCGGTGCCGATGTCCGCTCTGAACATGAGGAAGCTATCCATGACTACGTTCAGGAGCGATTGGCACGAGATATCGCGGAGTCGCGCCGGGATTTACCGGCGATTGTGGCATCCAGTCGATTAGCCCCCAAGAAAAATATCTTAGGACTGGTACAAGCGTTTGCCATGAGTCCAGCACTTCAGGAACGAGCGAATCTAGTACTGTTAACTGGTGGACTGGATGACCCATTGCGCGAGGAGGCGAATGACGATGTAACCGAACAAGCGGTCTTGTCTCCGACTCGCCAAGTCGTAGAAGACGACAACTTATGGGGCAAAATTGCTGCCTTTGGCTTGTCAGAGCAAGGGCAAGAGGCACTGGCGGCGACGTATCGCTATCTAGCGAGACGCTGCTCGGTGTTTGCACTAACAGCACTGTATGAACCGTTTGGTTTAGCTCCTTTAGAAGCTGCCGCTGCCGGTTTGCCAGTGGTCGCCACTCAAAATGGTGGCCCTAGCGAAAGCTTGCGAGAAGGCGTTAGGGAATATGGGATACTAGTCGATCCAGAAGACCCTGCTGATATTGCACGGGGCTTGGAGCGATTGATCTGCAATGAACAAGAGTGGGAGTATTTTGCCCACGCAGGTCAGGAACGGGTGCTCAAGTGTTACACCTGGGACAGTACGACCCAAAATTACCTAAATGCGATCGCGCAAATTCTATCATCGCCAGAGGCGCACCGTTCAACCGAACTCCTCCCTATCCCTGCCAACTTCCGCCCGCTGATAGCTGACTGCTGATAGCTATAACGCCCCTCACAACAAGATGATTATAGATTTCCCTAAAAAGCCAGTCTCTATCCCGAACAAATATTATTTTTATTATTGATTAAAGACAAATTGGTAACAATCGATAAATCGCGTTAATCCTGAGTGATAATAAATCTAATCCATCTTTCGGTCTAGTCTGCAACCTATAAAGTTTCTAATACTGCAACTACTGTATAAACAGATAGTGAATTACAACTTTTCAATGTGACTGGACTGTTAGTATCTCATTTATAACTGAGAGTGCTATATGGAGTTAGGCTGACTTCGTACATCTGCTCGCTTAGCATCCTAGTCAAGAAAAAATTAAAAATTGTTTTTAAATTTATAACTTAACAATCTCTCTGAATATCCTGAACCTGAACTGGTTCAATTGACCTCCGTGTTCCGATAAGTAGGTCTTAATTTATGGATATAATAGAAATTTTGGTAGTAGAAGACGAGTGGGCTATAGCCCAAAATACCAAAGAAGTTTTAGAAAAACTTAATTACACTGTTCCTGCGATCGTTGCGACCGGAAAAGAGGCGATTCAAAAAGCCATCGAATTGCAGCCCGATTTAGTGCTGATGGATATTTTCCTCCAAGGAGAAGTGGATGGGATTGAAGTCGCCCAACACATTCAAACGTACTGTAACATCCCGGTTGTTTTTTTGAGCGCGTACTCCGATGCAAAAACTCTCCAACGCGTCAACGCGATTCAACCTTATGGCTATTT
>DATNPC010000580.1:0-4422 GCA_036703375.1 Allocoleopsis sp. | reverse complement strand
CTTCTGCTTGCTTGCGATCGCTAATGTCTTGAATTTGACCAATAAAGTACAGTGGTTGACCTTGCTCATCGCGAACGAGAGAACCACTTAAGAGAGTCCACACGATACGTCCCTGCTTATGAAAGTAACGCTTTTCCATTTGGTAAAAGCGAATTTCGCCGGTTAGCACTTGACTGATCTTAGCGAGATTGGTCTCCACATCGTCCGGGTAGGTAATTGCCTGGAACGTGGTGGCTAATAATTCTTCCTCGGAATAGCCCATAATCTCGCATAAGGCTGAATTGACTTTGAGAAAGCGTCCATCCAGGGCAACCAGCGTCATACCAATAGCAGCATAGTCAAAGGCATTGCGGAACCGTTCTTCGCTCTCTCGCAAAGCTGCTTCGACCACTTTTCGGTGTGTGATTTCAACCACAACGACGCCAATTCCCATCGGTTGATTGTTGGGGTTGTGAATCGGGAAGTAGGAGTTGAGCCAGGTGCGAGTGACACCTGGTAGCTTTTTGGTTTCACCACTCAGCTCGAACTGAGGAACAGGTTGACCTGTTTCTAAGACGTATCGAAATACGGCTTCTTGCTTCGGAGCTAAATCGGGTACGATGTCCCACGGGGTCTTGCCAATATGGTCAGCGACAGAAATACCATGAGCTTCTGCCAAGGCTTCGTTGACTAGGAAGTAACTCATCCGAGTGTCAACCGCACACATGCCAACATGGGCACTTCTAAAGAAGGCATCGAGTAGCTCTTTTTGGTGAGCGAGTTCGTGTTCGAGTTGCTTGCGCTCGGTGATATCGAGTTGTATCCCAGCAATGGTGCTGGGGTTTCCTGGCTCGTTATCGATGAATTTGCCGATCGCTTTTAGCCAACGGATTGTACGATCTGACAACAGTACTCGGTATTCCAGAGCCAGTTCAGACTTTTCCGCGATGGTTTGTTGAACCTGTCGCTTGACTCGTTCTCGATCCTCGGGATGAATCCTTTGAAGCCAGTTGTCGTAGTGAACTTCGCCATATTCTGGCTCGTACCCCATCAATTTAAAATTTTCATCAGACCAAATCGCTTGCTGGGTTGCCAGATTCAACTCCCAACTTCCGGCTTTCGCTCCACTCAGAGCAAACATCAAGCGTCGTTCGCTGTCTCGCAAGGCTTGTTCCGAGCGGATGCGATCGCTAACATTTTTGATAATGTGGGATGCACCGAGCAGTTGTCCGCTTTTGTCCTTAATACTGCTATAGGTGATTTCGTAGTAATTGCGATCGCGATTGCTGTTGCCAAATTCTTGAATCAGCGTAAACTGTTCGCCAGCCAGAGCACGCTCCCACATCTCCAGCCACTTCGCTTGTGAGTCTGGGAGGTGGGCAAGCGCTTCAATCAGGCTGGTTCCGATCGCAATCTCTCGACCAAACAGTTTGAGAAATTCTGCTTGATAAGAACTGTTAAAGGCAATATACCGGAAATTGCGATCGAGTGCCGCAACCTGGTCAGTCGTTCCTTCAATAATGCCAGTCAGCAGCGATTGATTTTCTCGCAGTGCCTGCTCGGCTCGTTGACGTTCCCGCAGTTCCTGCTCTAGTTGTTGATTTTGCTCTAAAAGTTGTTTGGAGAGCCGTTGCAGGCGCAATTGATTTTCGACACGAGCCAAAACTTCTTCGGCTTGAAACGGTTTGGTGATGTAGTCCACCCCCCCTAGGGAAAATGCTTTGACTTTATCCATCACTTCACTCAAAGCGCTGATAAAAATAATTGGAATATCCCGAGTCGCTGGGGACGCTTTGAGTTGTTCGCACGCTTGATAGCCGTCCATTTCAGGCATCAAAATATCTAGCAAAATCAAGTCTGGGAGCGTTAAATCGGCGGACTTGAGAGCGACTTGAGCGCTGAGAGCTGCACGCACTTTGTACCCTGCACCGGATAAAATCTCCTTCAAAAGATTTAAATTCGTTGGGTTGTCATCAACAATTAAAATATTTTCTTTGAGGGAAGGAGATTGAGCTTGACCCATTGTTAACCTCCCGATGGCGGGATTAAGTTTAAATAATTGTTTGGATTGCAATTTGCCAGTAAAAAGAGCGATCGCATCAGTGAGAGGTTCATCTGTAGTGACCAACGAGCCGCGAGCAGTTTGGAGTGCGGCTATCAATCTTGGAGTCCTCAGTCTCTCGCTCTTATTGGCTAGAGATGCTGCATTTCAATCCTCCGATAGCTTCATGACTGACCAGGAGGTAACAGAGCGTGACTTGAGACCCTGCCGAAAGGATAGCAGTTCACTCCTCTTCTAAGCTACTGGTTGTTACGGTAATAATCGCTATTGCTTGACTTTTTGTTATAGCTGTAGGGCGTTTGGTTGCTGTATCTTCAGTAATACCAAATCCGGGTTAACTACCCCTTTTTTAGTGGAGGCAAGGCAGAAGGCAGAAGGCAGAAGGCATAAGAAAGAAAAGGCTTAAGGCAAAAAGGGGGTTATCGAGGAAAATTTGGTATAACCCGTCAGTAGTGGCAGTGCAGCTTAAGGCGATATGTTGAGAGTTTTTGAAAAATCAGCTAATTTTGCTTGAGCTTATAGAGAATGGAAAAGGAAAACTCAACGCTTAGAGGATGACCCAGTAATAGTGGCGGACACCTGTAGCTGACCTCTGACAAGCTACTCCGAAGGCTCAAAAACTTAATTTTTTCTTCAAGATTCCATCCTCAAAAAGTAGTATCGGAGACTTCCTCGACATCCTCTGCTTTTACGATTCTGCCATTGAGATACCCATGAAACAAATTTTAGTGGTCGATGATTCAGCAACCATGCGGCGAATGGTCATGACAACACTGCGAGGTTTGAACGATGTAAACTTTAAAGAGGCTAGTAATGGGTTAGAAGCCATTGAATATCTGGTCATTGCGCCAGTGGATTTGATGATTTTGGATTTAAACATGCCTGAGATGCATGGACTAGAAGTTTTGCAGTTTGTCCGCGCCCATCCAAACTATCAATCTATTCCTATTATTGTGTTGACGACCCGAGGCGATGAATCAAGCCGTTCTGCTGCCTTGGCGGCTGGGGCTTCGCGCTATTTAACTAAACCCTTCGACCCCCGTGATTTTGCCTTAGAAGTACAGAATTGCTTGAATTATATTACCTCCGGTTGATTGTCATTTAAATAGATTCTGTAGATTCTGTCGTTGCTAAACCCTAATTGGGTATAGCACAGTTTAAGCTTTAAAGGTTTGTATATCGTCACTTCTAACTAAGAATTATTAAGCCAAGACGATCGATTCCTAATAAACCAGATTTGATATAAGCATAGATAAAAGCCATATCTATTTCTCAGTAAAATCCGTGTCTGTTCCTCAAGAAGACGACAATTTATTTGCTGAATTTCTCGACGATTATTTTGCTGAATGTGAAGAACATCTAGCGATTATACGCCGCAATTTACTCGCGATCGAACCGTTCGTACAGCAGCCAGAGATTGAGCCATCACTAGTGGATGAACTCTTCCGCAGTTTTCATTCCATCAAAGGCTTGTCGGGAATGGTTGGTGTCAAAGAAGCAGAGCAACTTGCCCATGAGATGGAGAGTTATCTGCGCGTTCTACGGGATAAACAAGTACTGCTCGCGTCAGAGGGACTCGATGCGCTAATCGGTGGCACTAAAATGCTGGATTTGGTCATTGCTACCCGCCGTCAACATCAGCCACTGCCTGATGTTACATCTGTTATTGCTCAGTTGATGGCTGTCTTGCCCGATCGCGCTTGCTCTGAAAATATAGGAGGTACAACCGCTAGTCCAGAAGAAGCCCAATCACAGGTTGTAGAGACGGAGGTTGTAGCGTCTGAAGCCCAAGCAGAGGAGCAGAGTGTCGCCCCTGAAGCAGTTGCGCCAGTCGTACCGGAGAATACTCAAACTATCTCCTCTGACTTCGTACCGCTCGATCGCCCCAATCTCCCCCCGCCAAAACTCAAGCCAGAAGAAAGTACGCGACTAACCAGTGTCCTGGAGAGTGGTGTAAAAGCTTGGCGCTTCGTCTTCATTCCCGAAGCCGCACTCAATCAACGCGGCATCAATGTTAACAACATTCGCGATCGCCTGCAATCTATCGGCGAAATCGTTCACGCCTCACCCCAAGTCACAGGCAACGGTGGGATCGCGTTTAATTTTATCGTTGCAACCCAAGCCGATGCCACCACCTTTGCCTCTTGGCGCGAGGATGGACTGACTGGCGCGCTCTATGAAGAAGAAGTCAAGCCTCACGAGCTACCCATCGAAACTCAGACATCAGAAACCACTACTCAAGAGCCACCCATTGAGACTCAGGCATCAGAAGTTGAGACTCAAGAGTCACCCATCGAGGCTCCAGCCTCTCCCCATCCCCCCGTCACCCCGTCACCCCGTCACCCCGTCACCCCGTCACCCCGTCACCCCGTCACCCCATC
>DATNPC010000579.1:0-6900 GCA_036703375.1 Allocoleopsis sp. | reverse complement strand
CATCAGCTTGAACGAACCTGTTCCTGCCAATCTCAAACAACCCGTAGAAAGTCATGAGGCTGGAGGAGACCATCAGCCACAAAGCTACATTCATCCCGTCATCAACGGTATGGGAGACGAGCAAGATTGGGATCGAGCCGGTCGCATTGAGATTGGTGGCGCACGCGGCACAATGCATCAGAGCAGCGACATTCAGCGACTCTGGTATGGCGTCGATCACCTCAACTTTTACTTACGGCTAGACTTCAGAAGTGGCGTGCGCGTCGGTCAAGACATTCCAGCAGAATTACACCTCCTGTGGTTCTATGCTGACCGGGTTATGCACAACAGCCCTGCACCTTTGGCAGAATTACCGGATGAAGCTCCCCTCAACTATCTCTTCCACCATCATCTAGGGATTAACTTACTCACTGGCTCGACCTGGTTTGAGGAAGCTGGAGAGCATTTGATGTGGCACCCAAGAGTCAGTCGCGCCCAAGTAGCTCATAACCAGTGCTTGGAAGTCGCAGTACCGTGGGCCGATCTACAAATCGAACCCGATTCTCCACTGCGGCTTGTTGTTATCTTGGCCGATAACGGGATTTACCGCAGCTACTTACCGGAGAATACGTTAGTGCCGATTACCGCTCCGTAAGAGTCTATTCTCCTATCCTGTCAGGTTGAGTATTTGGCGAGAGTCCTAATCACCTTGATGAGTGATATCAGTGTTTCACCAAGACCTAAAATGCTGCCAGCCGATAGCCTAGAGATAGGAGATTCAAGTCACTCTAAATGATTTAGGGGACAAGCATCAAGGAGGGTACAGATGTCAGATATTTTGATTGGCACTGACGATGGCATTTTTCGTTTAGATGAGGGTAGCAAGGCCATTCAACCGGAAACAGGACCATCTGGGATCGCGTTTTTAGCCTCGACTCGGACAGGAGTCTTTGCCCTGACAAGAGATGGAGCATTGACCAATACTGTAGGTGTGCTGAAAAGCGCTCTTTGGCTTCGCAATGACAAAAACGATTGGCAATTGGTCAACGAGAATCCGGTGGCAGAGGAGGTATGGTCGTTTGCTGGTGACCCCCGTATGGAGGGACGCTTATATTTAGGAGTCTCTCCAGCGATGTTGTATCTGAGTGATGATGGCGGGAAAAGCTGGACGGCGTGCGAATCAATACGACACATTCCGGGCTACGAAACATGGACGTTTCCACCTCCACCTCATATTCCTCATGTGCGCTTTATTGCCCCAGACCCGCATGTTGTAGGAGCGGTTTACATTGGTGTCGAGGAGGGCGGCGTTTATCGTAGTGATGATGGGGGTAAAACGTGGGAAAGCCTGAACGAAGGACTGTACTGGGATGTTCACACGGTGGTTCCATCGCCCGATCGCGATCGACTGTATGCCACAACTGGGGGCGGGTTTTATCGCAGCGATGATGGCGGACATTACTGGCGAGCGATCGCGGCTGGACTGGATCGCCGTTATACCATGCCCTGCATCACCGTACCGAATCAGCCAGAGCGACTCTACACGGCCGCAGCGGCTGGCCCACCGCCAACCTGGAAGACGGGAGCGAATGCGGCCGTTTACCGCAGCGATGATGGTGGCGAACACTGGATGCGGTTAGAGCAGGGACTCCCTGAACAGTTTGATGTTATGGTGCGATCGCTAATTGTAGATGAGGCAAGAACTGTCTACGCGGCGGCTGGGAACGAACTCTTCGCTAGCGTAGATGGTGGTGAAAGCTGGCAATTGGTCACAAGAGAGTTGCCAATTATACGTGCGCTAGCAGTGGTTTAAGTACCAATTTCGTGCAGAAGTATAGCTTTTCTCGATTGGATGCGGTACCTCTAGAAGGGCGCACCGCTGTGCGCCCCTACCAATCGTCGGTATCACACATAATTGAGAACCACTGTAGTAGCATTTCTACACTGGTGGATTGGCTTGCGGGTATCGAGCTAAAAGCGATTGGAGCAGACTAGGTGATGCCCGAAACGACGTTCGCTGCAAACGCTCAACAGCTGTCGGTAAACTAATACAATTCTCTCTCGCCGCCTCAATTAGTAAACCGAGCAAACTTGTCACCTTGAATCCCCGTGCCACTGCTATCTGTCGTGCTACCTTAGTCTCCAGCACCAGTAAATTCGCGCTCAACTGTTCTGCTAGCTGAATCGCCTCCTGTTCGTCTGGATACAAGCAATCTAAGTTCGTATCGGGTTCATTCACTACCGACTGAATTTCTAGCCAAGCAGGGGGTTGTGCTATCCAGTTTTGCAGTTGGATGGGTACATCTTGTGCCTTTAGTTCATTGCAGACGGCTTGGGGAACGATCGCTCGCTCAAATAACTGAGGCAATACATCAATCTCACCAATCAGTAGAAGATAATAGATCGATGAGGTACTAGCAACAACAATCATTGCTGTCTGAAGTAGCGGATGGCATGAATATCTCCCTCCAAATCCGCTTCTGTATAGTCCAGATAGGCTTGCTCCTGCTGGAGGAACCGGTCAACATCCCAACGTGAAGGCAAATTCAACAAACGTTGCACCTGAGCCTCAGTCAGCGCCCCCAATCGATAGGCTTCGAGTGCCAATGCTTTTAGCGATCGCTGTTCAAGATTACTCCATCGTGCTTGTAAGTGATGGGCAATATCGTCTGGTACTTCGATGATGATATTCATTATCTATTAACGATAACTCCAAACATCTAGAAGATTAGAGTAACTTGCAATCGCTGCCTCATAACCTTCCCGTCCCTAAATTTGTCAGTATATAGCGCTACGCGATCGCACTTCCTCCTTGAGATAGTTATTTTCGCACAGCCTGACCTAGCTGCTTCTCTTGCTCATGCATCCTAGGGATTGATGGCTCTAGCTCATGCTCGGGGTTTTCAGAAGCTTGACCTTTGCCAAACAAGTTGTTAATCTTAGCTCGAATTTCTCGACTAATGCGGTCAAAGTCAATCCTGACAGAGCATCGCTTCAGTCTGCGATTCCTTAATCTATACTGCTATGGCAACTGAGATAGAGCGAAAATTTTTAGTTAAAGGTGATGAGTGGCGCTCTCTGGGTACAGGTACTCAATATCGCCAAGGATATCTATCAACCAAAAAAGGCTGTACGGTGAGAGTGCGCCTAGTTGGAGAGCAAGGTTATCTCACGATTAAAGGTTTAACTCAAGGATTTTCCAGGGCAGAGTACGAGTATCCTATCCCCGTCGAGGATGCCCAAGAAATGCTGGATAATTTATGCGATCGCCCTTTAATTGAAAAAACTCGCTACAAAATTGCACTCGCTGGCTTGATTTGGGAAGTAGACGAGTTTGCAGGTGAAAATCAAGGATTAATTATCGCGGAAGTTGAACTCACGGATGCCAATCAAACCGTTGAACTTCCCAGTTGGATTGGCAAAGAAGTGTCTGATGACCCTAGATATTACAATGCCAATTTAACTCAACATCCCTTTAGTTATTGGTCATCTGAATTCATACAGTAGCATTCGTTCCTCAATCGCCTCCCAGACTTTAGGCGATACGCTCATCGCAGCTTGTTTGCACTGCACCATGAGCCAATGGGCGTAGAAGTAATTTCTTAAGGCTTCTGCTTCATCGGTAGATAAATTGACTAGTTCTGGACTGAGATGGAGAGCATCGAGCCAAGACTGCACGATGTAATGGGCAAAGGCTTGACGCGATTTGGGAGAGTGTTCGTCGCTCGGCGCTCCTGTTTTCAGTGCTTCCAGTTTGGCGATTAATCCGGCAAAGTCTACGTCTTTGAAAATCTTCAACTTTTCCAATTCGCCAATATAAGCGACTGTATCGCCAATCACATCCGATCGGGCATAGGCTTTAGCTTGAGCGATCGCGTTAGCATTAGCGATTGTATACGCTTTGGCTTCGACCAGGGCATCGGCAAGGACATCGGTGTCAATGTCCGCGTAAACACTGCTGTAAGCGTCCGAGCGACTGATGCCGTAAGCTTTAGCCTTGGCAATGGCAAGAGCACGTTTAGCGGCGGGACTAAGGTTTCCCTCTGAGCCAGTTGTTGCTCGATCTGCCCAATGCAGTAGAGCTTGCAATTTGGGAGTATTGATATACGTTTGTGCTGCTTTTTCGATGGACAGCAGCAACTCATCGGTTCTACTGCCCATGATTTCAGCCAGCAGTAGAAACACCTCTCGCCAGCGATTATCGGTGAGATGCTCGGCAACTAAGCGATCGATTTGCTGATGATTATCGATGTATTGAGCGGTGAGATACTCCTGAAGTGTTAAATGAGCAAACGAGTAGATTCCTTGAGCCAGAGTCATTAGCGTCTCAGGTTGTAGCTCAATCGATGTGCCAACTCCTGTGCTATCAACGAACATTTCATCCGCTAGGATTTCCCCCAAGCCTTGCTCTAGTTGTGCCATGAGTTCCTGTTCGGGCAAGAACAAACGGTCTGCCTGAAAAGCATCGTGAGCAATTCGAGACAGTATCTTTTCCTTCTGTTTGGGATTGAGTCCCTGATTGTGGTTCTGGCGGACAATATCTTGTTCGACTGCCTGACACACCAAGGTGTGGTCATCAGTAGTTAGTTGTACAGTAGGGGACTGGGGTTCTGGAGAACTCAGGGACGATTGCTGCCCCATCTGGAAACTCTCCTCGTCTCCCCATCTCCCCATCTCCCCGTCTCCCCATCCCCCTGTCTCCCCATCTCCCCGTCTCCCCGCAACTAATTTTGACTGTACTCCT
This sequence comes from Allocoleopsis sp., assembly GCA_036703375.1. Lineage (GTDB taxonomy): Bacteria > Cyanobacteriota > Cyanobacteriia > Cyanobacteriales > Coleofasciculaceae > DATNPC01. The sequence goes on along the minus strand of DATNPC010000579.1, from coordinate 2,177 downwards.
TGCTCCAGTGCAATCCGCAAACATCGTTCGTATAAATTCGCTCGGTTCATCGGAAAGCTAAAAGACTGCTGATAGAGCGAACAGATGAGGGTCAGGAATAAGGGTGTTGAGGTGAGTGCCTTTGCTCCCTGGTGTTCAGGTTGATTGAGCTGTTGCCAGCAATCTTGTCCTTTTTGAGGTTCGCGACTGAACCAATTTGCGATTGATTGCTCGATCTGAGCTTCATCTAAATCTGCGATCGCAACCTCAGTAAAGCGGCGAGAATGGTAGCGATACTCTGCCATCCGACAGGAGACGATAAAGCGGTTTTGATGGTACAAATCGACGAATTTCTGAATTTGGTCAATTGCCTCATTCATCTGCTCGGTTGGCACTTCATCGAGACCATCCAGTAAAATCAACAACTTACCCTGTTCCAAGGCTTGATCTGTAAATTCCTGATGGGAAGGGAAGCCACATCGGTAAAGCTCTTGGGCGATTGCCTCGTCGATATTAATCTCGCCTCCATAAATTGTTTTTAATTCAATCAAGGCGGGAATACACGCATGCTTAAATTTCCCTTTCTTAGCTTTGAGTGCTTCTAGCCCCATCCACTGCAAAAATGTTGATTTTCCGGCTCCAGGGCTACCGAGTACCATTAAATACTGCTTGTCATTAGCAACTTTAAGCCCTTCTAGCTTGGGGTAATCCTTATCGCGGCGCTGTTGGCTTTGACGATAGGCAGCTTCACGGGTTTCCACAGACTCGAAACTAGGGATAGCTCTGATATCTAGAAATTGAACATCGCTATAGACTGAGTCCAATGGCAGTGGCTCTCGCATTCCTAGCACTTTCAGGCTGCCATGGCGTTCTACAAAGTTCTGCTCGTATTGCTTACATGCTGCACAAATTACCTTTTGGGTTTCTTCGTCTAGGGCGCTACCAAATAAGCCCAAAACCTTGCCACCACCTCCCCAGAGCGCTTGGTAAATCGGCAGAACTACGTCGCTGACAGCGGCTGGAGCAAAAGGTTCAAATCCTGTCATGAGGGATTTTTTGAGTTAGTACGAAGCTCTCAACAGGTTAACCGTTTCTCTTCCTTATCTGCCACTATGACCTATCTAAGGACAGATAGGGATACGCCTTTAGAGAGAATATGATGGTTTCTTGATTCAACAGGAACTAGCGTGTCGGGCGCTGGCTCCCTTTCAGGTGTGCCAAGGCTTTGCCAAGGAATGCAAGTCCCAGATGCGATCGGTTGGCAAGTCTAGACAGACCAGTTTTTTCAGCGTCTACATGCCTTCTCGCGACTACAATGATTAATTAATTGTTAAAGATTTAATAAGTAGGCATTTTAAAAAGTGTCTACTCTACTATCTTTTTTTCTGATACCGTTCATGGACCTCCGAATCAGTGACTATCGACCCTGATAAGGATATCCTCAATGCAACTTTACAGTTCTATCCTTTTAGGTAGCCTTTTGGCTGCCTCTTTAACAAACAATGTTTCAAGTTTTAACTCTTTCTCAGAAATATTACACCAATCCAATTCCAATCAACAACGGTTATTCTCTCAAGCGCCATCAGAGAAACCGGACTGTTTCAATAGCAAGGATAGTCCGGTTCCTGGCTGTGGACGGAGAGGTGATTAGACCCATTAAGTGGGCTCGGGTCATTTAGCCTGATGCAAGCGGGAGAGTAACGGGGAAAAGACCCCAGTTAGCAAAGTAGGCTTAGGTTTTGAAAAAAACCATATACCCATGAGCGGTCGCCTAGGCTCATGGGATAGTGTTCTATTGCCAAAAAACCGCTAGTGGTTTGGGAAGTAGCGATGCTGAGAGATGGTTAAGTTTTATCAAAGTGACAATAGTACCCGACTGTCCACACGATTGTCGTGTTCATGCTTGTCTTGCTAACTAGTAGTTTCAATATCGTAGAAATCGCATAGGGTACGTAGCTTCTGCTTGAGGCGATCGCGCAGGCTATCTGGTGAGATAATGAGGCAATCTTCCCAGTACCGGGATACTTCTCGAATTAGCCAGAAGGGATTGACGACTCGCCGCACAACTTGTCGCACGTCTCCAATAAGTTCATTCTCTATATCATCGTCTTTGGGTTCATAGGCTTTTGCCAGCCACCCTTGAAAATGCAAGTACACTTTTATAGAATCGAGTTTACCTCGCCACTCTCCGCTAATCG
>DATNPC010000578.1:0-6016 GCA_036703375.1 Allocoleopsis sp. | reverse complement strand
CAGGCTTGGGGGCATGTCCTGCGCTTAGCCTACTATATTCCTCCAACTTCATCCGTTTGGTTGTTGGCTCAGCCATCGGCGAAGCTAGCACCTGCCTTAGACAAAACACTGTTGTCTCAACCCAAGGCATATCAGCGGGTTCTGTGGTTGGAGAGTGCTGAACCCGTTTGGTCAACGCCCAGCACTACGAGTCAACACCAGCAGGTTCGACAGATTCTAGACGGTCAATTCCAAGCGATCGAGACGCAACACCTATCAGGAACTATGGATTTAGATCGATTCAATGTTAAGTTTTATCAGCGGTTTACATCTCACTCTGAGAAGTTAGAAAACTTATAAAATGATGCGATCCCCGTACATCTTTCCTTAAAGCTTCTTGCTCCCTTTTCACTTTTTAATTTTGCATTGCCTAAGTAGTTAAACCTTGATTCAAGGAGTGCTCAACTAGTCACTGGTCACTGGTTACTGCTCACTGTTGAGAGCGGTTAGAATTGTCCAACTATCAACCAGTAATAGTAGTACTGTAAATCCCAACAAAATTAAATACATCCAGGGCTGGGCTAAAGGACGAATATCCGTCGTATCGATTCCTGTATTTTCCTCTACTAACTTCACTAATTGGGTAAACCCAACTACTCGCATCGGTAGCAAGTAAGCTTTATCCTCCGAGCGGCTGACAAAGTAGTAAACGAGTCCACCTTGACCTGTTGTCCGCATTTTTAAATCTTTGACATCTGTCCAAGACAGCACCCATCCCTTACGAAAGAAAGTGGGAACCCAACTGGGATAAGCAACCTGAATTTTTTCCTCATCCACAATCACCCGTTCGCTCAACGCTCCATAGAGCGCGATTGCTCCTAAAGCAATACCCACCCATAGCGCAGCCGGTGGAATCGACACGGATGAAAATTGAGCCAAAAAAGGTAGGGGAATTACGAGTGCTAGATAAAGCGCCATTAAGGTAACGCGAATCAAAGGAGAAAGGCGAAACATCTTAACATTTGACTGCTTAGATGCGGGTGAAATTTGAAGATTTGATGACATGGTTTATAAAACTTTATTTCTTAATGGGTCAGTCAGCTTTACAGGAATTGACATCCTTTATCCGTCACTTGTGATACATCTAAAGTGTCAGCGTTTGATGACTCGGGAGGCATTATGTTTTTAGAGCACAGACCAAGCGGTGACTTAGTAGAAGTACTGATACTAGAGGAACTTTATAATCCCTGCCGCTGCGAAATTACAGGGAGACTACACGCGGGTGAAGAAATGCAGGACCCGGAAACCTTTATGAAATCAGAACTCATGTTTCCGTCCGGTGAATCTTTACCTCGGTGTTGGATAGACGCCCACTATCGAGAAAAAATTCCTGTGAAGGGAGCTATCGCTATCGGCGTTTAACAGTGGGCAGTTGCCAGCAAGCAGGGTCGAAGTTTTCGCGCTCAGTGGGTCGTAAGGCACTGTAATCAATAACTTTTGTTCGTTGGGGTTCAAGGGTTGAACCCCTTTTATGGTGTCATTTCTACTAATTCTCTGGTGTCCACGCGATGCGATCGCCTTGACCCCAAAAGCCGTCATATTTTGTAACACGAATATCTCCCAAAACCTTCGTCTGACAGGCTAAGCGGCGGTTTGCCGTGGGAGAATGGGGAGGAAGCGATCGCCTCGTTTTATCCTTCCAGTTCGTTGGAGAAACCTCCCCATCGATCTGAACTGCACAGGTACCGCAAGTACCGATTCCCATGCAGTTAATAAATTTGGCATTGCCGTTATAAAGCTCAACACCATGCTCCAATAAAACATTACGGAGATTGCTTCCTGGCTCACACTCAAACGTTTTTCCTTGGGCAATTACTTTAGGCATTGACGAACTACCAGACTCGTTTCAATTGCTTTTCTCGTTCTAGTTTACTTTTCTTTACGTTCAACTCAAACTTCTTCCTCGTTCATGACTCTGCAAGACTCACCCCAAATCTGGATTTACGACACAACACTGCGAGATGGCGCTCAGCGCGAAGGTCTAGCGCTGTCTCTGGAAGACAAGTTGCGAATTGCCAGACGACTCGACCAATTGGGGATTCCCTTTATTGAGGGCGGATGGCCGGGAGCCAATCCCAAAGATGTACAGTTTTTTTGGCAACTGAAAGAAGAACCCTTAACGCAGGCAGAAGTGGTGGCCTTCTGCTCGACTCGACGCCCCTATAAAGCAGCCGCAGATGACCCCATGCTGCAAGCGATTTTGGCGGCGGGAACTCGCTGGGTCACAATTTTTGGCAAGTCTTGGGATTTGCACGTCACCGAAGGGCTGCAAACTAGCCTGGAAGAAAACCTAGCCATGATTCAAGACTCGATTGAGTATCTCACCAGCCAAGGGCGTCGAGTCATTTATGATGCCGAACACTGGTTTGATGGCTACAAGAATAATTCCGACTATGCTCTCAAGACTCTTCAAGCCGCTCTGAATGCCGGTGCTGAGTGGCTCGTCTTGTGCGATACCAATGGTGGATGCCTGCCGCATGAGATTAGCCAAGTGGTGCGAGACGTGATTGAAGCACTAGAACTCGCAAACCAAGACACGCCCAAGTTGGGGATTCATACTCACAATGATTCCGACACAGCTGTTGCTAATGCCCTAGCGAGCGTACTCGAAGGTGTCCGCATGGTGCAGGGAACTATTAATGGGTATGGCGAACGCTGCGGTAATGCGAATCTTTGTTCGCTCATTCCAAACTTGCAATTAAAGCTAGGTTTTCGCTGTATTCAGGATGACCAGCTAGCAACGCTGACTCAAGCTAGTCGTTTCGTTAGTGAAGTCGTGAATCTTGCTCCAGATGACCACGCTCCCTTTGTTGGGCGCTCGGCATTTGCTCATAAAGGTGGCATTCATGTCTCCGCTGTCGAACGCAATCCCCTAACTTACGAACATCTCCAACCCCAGCAGGTTGGCAACCAACGTCGGATTGTCATTTCTGACCAGTCCGGACTGAGCAACGTGTTGGCAAAAGCGCGTAGCTTCGGTCATGAACTGGATAAGCAAGACCCCGCCTGTCGCCAAATCCTACAGCGCCTCAAAGACTTGGAAAGTGAAGGGTATCAATTTGAGGCAGCAGAGGCTAGCTTTGACTTATTGATGCGCGATGCCTTGGGATATCGGCAGCAGTTTTTTGAACTCAAAGGCTTCCAAGTCCACTGCGATATGCTCTTGGCAACGAGTGGTAACTACAGTAACTCCTTGGCAACGATTAAAGTAGCGGTCAATGGAGAAGATATTTTGGAAGCGGCTGAAGGAAATGGCCCAGTTTCAGCTCTAGATGCCGCGTTGCGTAAAGCCCTTCAGAACTTCTACCCGGAAATTGCCCAGTTTTACTTGGCGGACTATAAAGTCCGAATATTGGATGGTGGCGCAGGGACATCGGCCAAAACACGGGTACTGATTGAATCGAGCAACGGTCATCAGCGCTGGACGACGCTCGGAGTTTCCGCAAATATCTTAGATGCCTCGTATCAAGCTGTGGTGGAAGGGATCGAGTACGGTCTGTTGTTAAAAACCTCATGTAGCCTGACGGTTGAAATCGGAGTGAAGTGAAGGAAGCCTGTATCGGTAGTGCAGCGTGGCAGAAATAACGCTCCAGCGGAAAACGGGTAAAAAGCTTGCTTTACAAGTACAAGCTGTCTTGCCTTGGAGCCTCCTGCCTCCTGCCTCCTGCCTTCTTGAGTGACATCCCAGTTGTTTTGATAGGCGATCGCAACGATTCTCGTCGGACTTATCGTTTCTACTTATAATGGCAGTAGGTAGAGATTAATCGCTTTGAGTTGGTATAGAGCTGGGTTAGTATAACTTGTGGAACTGAACCAAGCTTCTGTACCGATTTAAAACCTACTGTTACAACTGTTAAATGACCTGTTCTTGTCCAGCGTCACCTTGTCAGGCATTTTTTCTTTTACCCAACTAAATCCGGGGATTTCTCACCTTCGAGCGGATAGCTGATTAGCAGATAGCTGTAGGTTATCTCTTGAGGTCAACGCAGACTAGGTGCGGTTGCTTTCTAGGGCAAGAATTGAGGCTTGCTTTCCCCTAATCCTTATTTGCGAGACAAGTGGTATGTTGTGATTGACTTTCTTTGTATAATCATGTACTTGAATAAGAAAAATTCTGATTGTTGCAACCGGTAGTAGTAATTCCCGTACAAGTCCTTCAAAAAACTTGCATAGATGCATTCAGATGCGCTAAAAGTGTATATGACTGCTTCCATGCCGTAAAGAACTCTACGAACCGGCGCAATTCAAAAATCAGGAAGCATTTGAGGTCAAGCATTTACAAAAGTTATTTCAAGATATTGAGAGTATGACTCAGCAATTACTTACTCACCCAATGGTGAAGTTTCAGCGTCAGGTGCATTCGCTAGTAGAATCCAAAATTATTAAGCCAAGCGACAGCCTTTGGAAGATTGCCTTGCTCTACGGAGATGAGTGGGCATTTTGGAAAAAGGAATTGCTGGACTTTGGCTTCACCATGCAAGACCCGATTAGCGAGTTACTGGCTGTAGAAGCTTGGGATGAAGAATAGTTGGACAGTTTGCTACGCCATATCAAATCTATTGGTTCGCGGCTTAAGGCTTGCGGATTAAATAATTTGGGATAGCCATCTTGGTTGTCTGGGTCAGGCAAGATGCCTCTCCCACTACAGTTCCAGACATTATTTAATCCTCATGTCTAGAAGCGTTGCCCGTGTTTGAAGCGTGGTAGAGACGCAGCTATCTGCATTTGTTTTGTATCGAGTCAATTGCGAGCGAGCAACAGACTAAAATCTCAGTTCATCAATGCCTTAATTAACCAGATTTGATAAGACGCGTTAGCTAAATTTAGAATTCATCCTTCAGCCCTGGCATAACTATACTGCTTAGGGCTGAACTTTCAGATTTAGCCGTTTACAAGCAAGCTGCCAAAGCTTTAGCTAGTTCGTCTGCGGTTTGGTAGCGATCGCGTACTTTCTGTTCGCACACGCGCTCGATGACTTTGCGTAACTCAGGTGTAATGGTTGGAACGTCAGTGACATCAAAGTTAAATCCAGAGCCGCGCCTGCGGTAAAACTGAAGGGGTGTCACTCCCGTCAGCAGGAAAATCAGGGTCGGTCCAATCGCATAAAGGTCAGATTGCGTGCAGGGTTGACCTCGGTCTTGTTCGGGCGCGCTATAGCCTTCAGCACCGATTCTTGTGCCTGGTGCTGTACCAATTTCTTTGACCGCGCCAAAGTCCAGCATCACGATCCGATTATCCCGAAAGCGAGCCATTAAATTTGCGGGTTTAACATCCCGGTGAATTAACGGCGGTTCGCAAGCGTGGATGTAGCTAAGAATGTCGCAGGTCTGAATCATCCACTCAACGGCTTGCGGTAGGTTGACAGGGCCAGAATTGAGAATGCGCTGCTCTAAATCCTGACCGTGGACTAGCTCCATTGCCAAATACTTCTTGCCACCTTCAACAAAGAAATCGTAATACCGGGGAATTCCAGGATGGTTTAGCGTCTTGAGCGTCCGCGCCTCTCGCTCAAAGAGTTCTTGAGCTTTGGCAATTTGCGCCATCTCAGCATTCATTTCCTTTAGCACCAATAAACCGGGCCCCCGTTCAATACTGCCAATTGGGTCCCAGGCGAGATAGGTAGTACCCATTCCTCCCTGTCCTAAGGTTCTCAATACCTGATAGTGACGGATGATGCGTTGGACTGGAACCAAGGGTTGACCGCAATGAATGCAGAACAAGTTGCCTGGAGGATTGCCTTGGTGGATGCAAATCGTAGCCCCAACCGAGGGAGACAGCAAGGGTGGGTCTGACGACGCGATATCTTGTAGTTGGAATTTCAACAATGGTCCCTCTCGGGCCAACCGAATGAGGGAATCATCGGGTACCACTCCTCGTGAAATCAAGACACCATTGAGAAAGGTGCCGTTCGTTCCTTGATTGACCAGTTGCCACAAACTATCGGGTTTGGCAGTAGTGGCTCTTAGTTCTAGGTGAT
>DATNPC010000577.1:0-5430 GCA_036703375.1 Allocoleopsis sp. | reverse complement strand
GCAACAATGGTGGTTGAGGGAACGTCTGCGTCGGCATCGGTGGTATAAGGGATAGCACAGACCGCTCGGAGTGCAGAAGCGATCGCATCCTTCATGGCTTGCCCTAACTGAACATTACCCGTTTGCACGGCAGCCGCTAGCGCAAGGCTTGCCCCCTCAGCGGCTGCTTTGGCGGCTAAAGCCGAGTCTTGCGAACTAGAGACACCATCGCAGACAACAAGGATGTAGGCATTTTTCTCATCTACTGTTGCACAAGCGAGACTGTCTTCGTTACGCTGACGTTTGACTCCGCGATCGCTCACACCTGCCAAGTTAGGCGAGCAAGTGACTTCGATCCGGTCAGATTCTCGCGTTGGGTTGCGGAAGCCGCAGTGAGAACAGTATCCGTCAACATCGATCGCTTCGGGTTGAGCTCCGCATTTTTCACATCCGCGTGTAGAGTTTGGCATGGCACTGTCTGCGACAAGCGCTGTTCCGCATTCTTCGCAGAAGCGATCGCCGGCTGATGATACAGTGCCACAGTTGGAACATTGCATACTAGTGATGGGTCATTGATGATGGGTGAGTGGTGTTTGACAACTGACAACGGACAACTGACTTTCAGCAGTTTTCAACTCATTGAGCGATGCCCAGTTTTGCCTTTGGATAGTAAGGGAGAAATTTTGGTTACTTTCGGAAGCTAGTCCTACCAAAACTCCTTTAAGCAACCGACTGCAAGCTCTGTGTAGCGTATCGCGTGCTACAACGCCTAACAAGCGCACGCTTAGGCAAGCCTCAACACAAAGACAGAAATCGTCGTAAGCAGCTCTCTTGCTATATCCCGCTCAATTCCCAATGTCGGTAAGCACTCTAATTGGTCAAGCACCTCTAGCGCATTAAACTCTTCCATCTGAAATCCTTGTTCTTGGACAAATTGCTTTGCATGGTCAAGGTCAATAAACGTATTCTCCGCTATGGTTCGACCCGTTAAACTCACAAATTTCCGATCCATCTGCTCCATCTGTTGAGGTGTAGTAGAAGCTGGTATCGACTTCTCCATCGTTGACAAATCAGGCGTAATCCAAACCCCTCCAAAGCTTTGCAAAATCTCCCGCACGTTGGCAAAAACCTGTTGCTTTTCAGCAAATGTCAGGTACATTAGCAGCCCTTCACACAAAATGGAGACAGGTCGATTAGGCTGGAAATAATCATCCAAGCGTGAAGAATTCAGATTACTGGTGGCATCAATTGCCAAGAAGTGAAGAGTAGGACGCTCACCCACCAATTGCTGAGTTAATTGCTGTTTTTGTTGAATCATGGTGGGGAGATCGCTTTCAATGAAGGTAATCTCTGGCTGCTGCGATAGGATCGTGCCGCGTGGTAAGAGTCCAGAGGCAAGTTCAAGAATTTGCGTTGCGTGAAATTGAGACAATACTTGTTCAATGGCTTTATAGCGTCCTTCCACAAGAACTGCTAATCCACCCAACACAGAATTCGCCTGTTCCCGATCCATCCACTGATTGACCGTAGCAAGGGCATTCGTCAATTCCGAGATTTCTTTTGTGTAAGGAATGTCAGTAAACTGCCTGACATAAGCTGTCAGCAATGCCGTTGGGCTAATTTTGTCAAAGTCACTGCCTGGAAGTGTCGTCATGATTCAGTACCGAACTTACCTCTTAAAACCAGGTTCTGGGGCGTACTCGGTTCGCTTCGTCAACGAGACGAATTTTCTCCTTACCCGTCACCAGGTGCGCCATGTTGCGTAAGGCTTTTTCCAGCCCTTTTCTTAGATACAACTCCTGAAGCGGCTGTCCCAGAATTGCGATCGAGGACGTGGGTGTCAGTGCCTGAGATGTGACGAGATGCAGGGCGGTTTCTAGAACCTGTTTGGTCAAGCGATGTCGATCCATCCCTTCTAGGGTGAGTGCCTCAATCGCGGCGGACGCTTGTTTCAGTTCGTTGGTCCCTGGTGCGGAACGTTCGGTATTCACTAGGGTTCGGGCAATTTCCACTCGCGATCGCGTAAACAAATTGGAGGTTTGAGGCACGCGCTCTAAAGCCGCCACTGCGCCTTTTCGATCGTAAAGACAGCGAGCTAAACCAAAAGTGGCTGAGGTATAACTTGGATCGGTGCGGGAGACCAAGTCATACATCTTAATCGCAAGTTTGAAGTTACCCGCCTGTTCGGCAGCGAGAGCAAGAGCCAGTTTGGGAGCCAGTTCGCCGGGTAAGTCAAAATAGACTTGGTCGAAAACCGTCTGTGCTTCCTTGGCTCGACCCTGTGCCATGAAACTTCGCCCTTTGTACCAGAGGACTCGCCAGTCCCAAGGGTCTTTCTCCTCGACTTTCGCCAAATGCTGCTCTACCTCCTGGAAATACTCTAAGTCGATGAGGCTGTTTGCCAAACGTAACCAGGCTTCTGCGGATTGGGGAAACTGCTTGGTCACTACCTCTAACGCGATCGATCGCTTCACGGGATCGACAATTGCCCCAGCATTGAGTACCGCATTAAAAGCCGGGTCTGTAGAGTCTAGGATGGGAATTGGCAATTGATCGTGGCTAGCTTTGATTGGCTCAAAGTCACCACTATTAGTCAGTGCCAGCATATCGCCACCCAAAAGAGTACTAGAGGCGGGACGTGGCGTATTCGTCTCGATCGCAACCACCTCTCGCAACACGCCCAGCAGCTGATCGGTCATTTCATCGGCTGATTGGAAGCGCTCGTCTGGATTCTCTGCCGTTGCCTTGATTAAGAATCGGTACAGCGACTCTTGTTCGGCAAATAGCGGTTCTTCTTGGGGGCTGGGTAACGTGTATTGATGGTCTTTGCTAAAGCCTCGAATATTGGTGAGCAAGACTGCTAAGGTTCTACCTACGGTAAATAGATCGGAGACAACCGTCGGACCTTCACCCGCTTCTGGAGCGCTGTATCCCACTGTACCGTAGATATCGCCGTGTAAATCATCAATGCGTCTGACACCGCCCAAGTCGATGAGCTTGACATCGTTGCCTTCGAGCATGACGTTGTCAGGCTTAAAGTCGCAGTAGACTAAGCCCAGAGAATGTAAGTAGGAAAAGGCACCTAAGATACGGTGGATATAGGCGATCGCTTCTGCCACTGGTAACGGGCCACGCTCTTTGCGAATTTCCTTGAGCGTCTTGCCGCCGACATACTCCATCACGATGAAGCCTTCGTTGTCATGTTTGACGAAGTTGTAAATGCCGACGATGTTGGCGTGTTTGACAGCAGCCAGGAATTGTCGTTCGGCTACGGCCACTGCTGCGGCTGCGGCATCTTCGGTGTTCAGCAATCCCTTGAGGACGACATAACGCGATAGCGTCCTGTCAAAACCCAAGTAAATCCAGCCGAGTCCACCATATGCGATCGCGCCCTTCACCTCATACTGCCCCGCGACCAAGTCACTGGGCTTGAGCGTAGGGATGAATGAGTACTTTTGTCCGCACTTGGGGCAGAAGCCCTTTTCTCGTTTTAGGGAATTATTGCAGTTTGAACAGAAGCGCTTGTTGTCAGGAACTTTGGGTTCCAACAGAATCGCCTTTTCGGGTTCCGTCGAAGGCAATTCCGGCACAGAGACGAGTCCAGCACCAAGTTGCCTGCGACTACTCCTCGCCGTACTGTGACTGGTACGTCGCGAACCTCTGGAGCGATTGGTCAGGGGTGATGAACCTGTACCCGTGGTAATCGCGGAACTTGTACCTCTAGTCAGCGAACTTTGCCGAGTTACCTGACTGTGCCTGGGAGCATTGACTTCTTGAGTTTTGATAGCGGCAAGCCCACAGACATTACAGTAGCCATCTTCGATCAGACCAGTGCAGCCTTTGCGTTTGCACTTTTCGCTGTCCATTCAAAATTTCCTTTATTTACGCTTCGAGTTAAAAAATAGTTGAGTTTTTGAGTTAATAATTTGAACTTTCGTTCTCCTTAAGTTTTTGTTGGAATTTCTCCTGACTGTTCAACTGTTTCTCATACTGACCAACTAACTCAGCTGCCCGATCTAACGGCGTCGGACGAGTGTACAGAAGTTGCTTGGCTTGCTCGGCCAAGTCCGACAATGTCGCCTCTTCAACTAATCCCCGCGCTAGTGCTTTGGCTTGGAGCGCATCGAGTCGTCCCCGCAATTCTTGGCGCGTTTCTAAGGGAATCTTATTTGCTCTCCAAGCGTTCTCCTCAAGGGCGATATACTCTTTGGCCTTGGTCGTCCAATTGTGCAAACCAATAGTTACTGGATGCAACAAACCTTCAGCAAACTTTGCTTCCAATCGAGTCAGCCATTGCCTCAAGGCATCCAGTTGGGATTGAGCTAGGGGAGGTTGTAGCGTTGAATGGTCAAGCACCTTTTCTTGGCTTTCGGTAAATGCCGCTTCAGCTTGCCGATGAAGTTGCACTAATTGCTTCAATAGCTGATGCCCACGTTCCAGATTCTCCCGAATTTGAGTTTGTTGCTGAACTAAGCGATCGAGGTTTATTTTTACTCGCGTCAGTAGTGGCTGAATCTCTCTGTGAAAATCCGCACTCACTCCTAACGGATCGCTGTCAATGCGGCTGCGTAAAGTGGCGATCGAGTTTTGTGCAACAACCAGTTCGCTCAAGGAACCTTGTCCGAGAGAGTCAGCTAATTTTTGCAGCGAGACTATCTCGACTTCTGCGCGGGCGAGAGCGGGTTCTAAGCGCAACCAAGCTTCGTCAACGACTAAGACAGCATCTCTGGCGACCTGGAAGGCATCCGTCATAGCTGCCAAAAGTTCATCAGGCGCGATCGCATTCGTTGTCTCAGCTGCTGTCAGCAATCCTCTATGGGCTAGAGGCGTTTGCACGGTAGCCAACTGGATAGATGGCCCGTTCAAGAGTTGCTCGATCTCCTGAACTTTCAGTTCTGACCCCAAAAACCACGACACTTGCTTTCGCAGCTCAGTTGCTTTATCTATAGTATTCACAAGCAGGTCGAAGTATTGAAACAACTCGCTCATCACGTCCAGCGCTGGAGTCACTTGTGCCTGAGTTATCCCTGTTAGCTGTGCCTTAGCAAAGCCAGGGCTACCTGCCAGCCGTTGATAAGTTGGCAGTCCATGTAAGTCCACTAAATTCTGACCAATCAGATCGACCTTTCTTCTCCAGTTGGCTAACAACCGATCGATTTGTTCGAGATTCACCGCTTTTGCTTGTGTAGAAAAGGTGTTTACTTTGGTATACAACAGGATGCTCGGCAATTTCAGATTCACTGAGTTAATCTGAATGGCACTGACTTAAGGCGAAAGTTGTAGGTATAAAAAAAACCTGGACTTGGGGGTTTCCCCCAAACCCCCATTGGGGGACAAGCGTCTCCCCCAAACCCCCCGCGCAAGGGTTGATTAATGGTTAAGTCAGTGCCATTCGAGTTAATGTGATGATTCTTCTTGTTGACTCAAGCTCGATCGCCTGATTTTTTAGCA
>DATNPC010000576.1:0-21121 GCA_036703375.1 Allocoleopsis sp. | reverse complement strand
CCAAGGATTGGAGATTGACAAGCAGCAACTCAAACTCGCTCGCAGTCGCCAGAAAGTTGAAGAAGCCACAGAAAAGCTAGCGACTATTCAAAAGGAGATTCGAGAACCTGTTAACCAACAATTGCTGATTCGCAAACAGGAAATTATCCTAGCTCGCAGCCGCCAGAAAGTTGAAGAAGCTCAAGAAACATTGACAGCGGCCCAACAGAAACTTCAACAACTGGAAGTCTTAAGCGAAAAGGGCTTTATTCCTGGTAATGAACTCCAAGATCAGAAAGACCAAGTTCGTACCGCCCAAGCTAACCTCCGCGATGCTCAGTCAGCTGTTAGTACCGATACGCTAGAACTTCAGCGTCTGCAACTAGAGGAAAAACAGCCTTCACAACTGGAAGACAAAGTCATGGAGGCTCAGTCTGAACTACGGGAAGCTCGTTTAGGGGTTAACACAGATAGCCAAGAACTTCAGCGCCTTCAGGTGGAACAACAAAATATCCAGGAGCAACTGCAAAATAATGTCGTAACTTCGCCCATTCCGGGCATGGTGCTCGATCTGAAAGTCAAAGATGGAGATGGCGTTAAGCCAGGTGATGTTCTGCTCACGCTGGGAAATCCCGCGCAAGAACTGGTCAAGCTCGATTTATCTACGCTGGATGCTGCCAAAGTCAAAGTTAACCAAAAAGCTCGTGTCAAGGCGAGCGGTTCCGATCCACAGGCTTTTTACGGACGAGTCAAGAGTTTGTATCCTCAAGCGATCGCATTAGATAATGATGAGGATGTATCAAGTCGCCTATCATCGTCTCCACCCAAAGTACCTGCGACGATCGAACTCGACCGACCCAGTAGCACCCTAATTCCGGGTAGCCAAGTTAGTGTCGAAATCATTCTCGACGAACGGCAGAATGTAGCTGCTGTAGATTTAAAGGCAGTTCAGCGTTCTCACTCGGAATCTTTTGTCTGGATTCAGGACGATCGAGGTAGAGCGCAAAGACAAATCATTACGCCTGGATTAGAAGGAGCAACTACCGCAGAAATTAAATCCGGTTTGCAACCTGGCGATCGCGTTATACTGCCCTCGCCAGGAACTGCACTCGAACCAGGAATGCCGGTAATTCCTGCATCCGGCGTGGAGCAACCGAAGTCCCAAACCGAGAAGGTGTTAAGTTCTCCCAAGAGATGACAACATAATACATAACTAGAGCGTAGCGACTGGGCTAACCCTTAACACCACTACTGGTATCAGTCGGTACAATATAGCGCTGCATGAAGAGGAAGAACAAAATTACAGGAGTAATGGAGATGACAGAACCAGCGGCAATCAAACGCCAATCGAGGGAGAAGGTACCGGCGAGAGTGGCAACGCCCAAGGGAAGAGTATAGTACTCCGGTCGATCGAGAACGATCAACGGCCAAAGGAAGTCGCTCCAAGAACCAATAAATACAAAAATCGCCAGCGTCACCAGTGCTGGCCGCACAGTCGGTAGCATCACATTCCACCACAACCCTAACTCCGAGCAACCATCCATTCGGGCAGCTTCTTCGAGTTCCTTCGGTACGCCTTGAAAGGCTTGCCGGAGCAGGAAAATCCCAAACGCAGAGGCAATGCTAGGGAAAATTACACCTAAATAGGTATTTCTTAAGCCCAACTGCACGGTCAAAATATACAGAGGAATCATGACAATTTGGAAGGGAATCATGATGGTAGAGACAACGAGGGTGAAAATCAAGTCGCGCCCTCGGAACTCTAGCCGTGCTAGTGGATAAGCGGCGAGCGAACAGAATAGAAGATTTAATCCGACTGTGAGAACCGCAACGATCGCACTGTTGCACAAGTACTGCCCAAAGGGATTGCTCTGCCAAACTGCCCTGAAGTTCTCAAAGGTTGGTCGCTCGGGCAACAGTTGAGGTGGAAACTGGAAGATGTTTTCTGCTGGAGATTTAAACGATGTGCTGACAAGCCACAGTAGAGGGAAAAGCATCGCAAACGCGATCGCTCCTAGCAGAACGTACATCCCAATAATTTTGAGCTGGGGATTTTTAGTTTTAGCTAGTTTTATCATTAAATTTGTTCTGAATTAGATATCGGCGACTGAACTGGATAAAATCCAGCTTCTGTACAAATAGCTTGTAGAGGTATGTCCCACCTATCGATTGGTAGCTCAGACAAATAAGCAAATTCAAATACAATTCCTATTGTCGGTTTCGATGCCCACTCAGCAGAACTGAGCATGCGATCGTAAAAGCCGCCTCCATAACCCAAACGATATCCTCGTCGATCGCAGGCTACAGCAGGGACGAGAATTAAATCGACCTCGGCTGGCTCTAATCTGGGGGCAGTTGAACTAGGTTCGAGAATGCCATAACTTCCGGTTTCTAAGCAATCTCCTGTTGTCCAAAGATGCCAAGTTAAAGTATCACCGACACAGCGAGAAAAGCCCCAACGGCGACTGGAATCGGTAAATAAGACGCTCAGATTGGGTTCTTGCCGAATGCAGAAATAGGCGAGAATTGTTTTAGCCGAGCTAAACAAGGAAGAGGAGCGTAGGTGAGAGCAAATGCGATCGCTGTTTTCTTGCCATTCTTCTTGAGGAAGCGATCGCCGTTTCTTCAGTAGTTGGCGTCTCAGTTGTGCTTTATCCAACTGATGGTCGGTGAAATTCATGGAAATTATGAATGATAAAAGTAATCTAATTTACCCTTCATAATTCATCATTGTTCAGCCTGCTGTCGATACCAGTCAATCGTATTTTTGAGTCCTTGCTTAAAATCGACTTGAGCTGTGAAGCCAAACCTTTGCTTAGCTCGTTGTGTATCCAGGCAGCGTCGAGGCTGTCCGTTTGGCTTATCGGTTTCCCAGATAATTTCACCGTCAAAGTTCATTAATTCGCAAATCAGCTCGATTAAGTCCCGAATCGAAATTTCATAGCCGGTTCCCAAATTAACTGGCTCTGGGTCATTGTAATCTGTCGTTCCCATCACGATTCCTCGTGCGGCATCGGTTGAGTAGAGAAACTCGCGAGTGGGGCTGCCATCGCCCCACACCGGCAATTTTGTTTCTCCGTTTTGCTGTGCCTCATGCACTTTACGAATTAAAGCTGGGATAACATGGGAACTTCTGGGGTCGAAGTTATCCTCTGGTCCATACAAATTTACCGGCAACAAATAGATGCCATTAAACCCGTATTGCTGCCGGTAGGCTTGGAGTTGAACTAATAGAGCTTTTTTAGCAATGCCATAAGGAGCATTGGTTTCTTCGGGATAGCCATTCCAAAGGTCATCCTCTTGGAAAGGAACTGGCGTAAACTTGGGATAAGCGCAGATCGTGCCAACACAGACGAACTTTTCGACACCCGCTTGATAGGCTGCATGAATCAGTTGTGTACCCATCATGAGGTTGTCGTAAAACAGTTCAGCGGGTTTTTCCCGATTGAGACCAATGCCACCAACATGAGCAGCCAGGTGGATGACGACATCCTGCTGAGCGACTGCCTTTTGGCATTGTTCTAGAACCCGAAGGTCACACTCGCGCGATCGCGGCACGGTAATTTTTTCGGGTTTTGCTCCAGCTTCACACAACTGCTCGATTACCTGACGCCCGAGAAATCCTGCCCCACCCGTGACCAGAATTCGTTTGTTGCTCAAATCTAAAGTTGCCATGCTTGCCCAGCTTTTCCAAACTTAAAGAAGCGATCGCTTACGCTTTAGATTATGGAGCAACTTGTTCGTTATTGACCTAGTCCGCTCAATCAACCGTGCTGCCGACGAAGCGACGAATGTAGGCGTTATCATCCACTGGGTAACCATCCTTGCCCTTCGGTGACGTCAAGCCCAAAGCGCGCAAGTCTGCTTCCACCATCAATACCACTAACTCTTCAAACGTTACGGAAGGAGACCAACCCAGTTTCTGCTTCGCCTTAGTAGGGTCGCCAATTAGTAAATCCACCTCAGCCGGACGTAGATAACGCGGGTCAAACTCGACATAGTCATGCCAATTTAAATTGACGTAGCCAAAAGCAATATCGAGAAATTCACGAATCGAGTGAGTTTCCCCTGTAGCAACGACGTAATCATCTGGTTCGTCTTGCTGAAGCATCAGCCACATCGCCTTAACATAGTCTTTCGCGTAGCCCCAGTCTCGTTTGGCATCTAGATTGCCGAGGTAGAGTTTTTTCTGCTGATTGCCCATAATTCGAGCCAGAGCGCGGGTAATCTTACGCGTGACAAACGTTTCACCTCGACGTGGTGACTCGTGGTTGAACAGAATGCCATTACAAGCAAACATACCGTAAGACTCGCGATAGTTTACGGTTTGCCAGTGGGCGTAAACTTTAGCGCAAGCGTAGGGACTGCGGGGATAAAACGGAGTCGTTTCCTTTTGAGGTACATCCTGTACCTTGCCGAACATCTCAGAAGAACCGGCTTGATAGAAACGCACCTCAATGCCTGTTCGATGTCGATAGTCTCGAATTGCTTCTAACAAACGCAGCGTGCCCACTCCGACCGTATCTACCGTGTATTCCGGCGAATCAAAACTCACCCGGACGTGGGATTGAGCACCCAAGTTGTATATTTCGACAGGCTGAACCTGCTCTAAAATCCGACGCAGAGTCACGCCATCGGTTAAGTCACCGTAATGGAGGAATAACCGAGCCTCAGGGTGGTGGGGGTCTACGTAGAGATGATCGATACGGTCTGTATTAAAGGTTGAAGTCCGTCGAATAATGCCATGAACCTCGTAGCCTTTTTCTAAGAGCAACTCAGTTAAGTAAGAACCATCTTGACCCGTAATACCCGTAAGTAACGCTCGCTTATTGGTTGTCATTCTTTGGTCTTCCTGCTCACGAATAGGAAACATTACTACTCAAGCCATTGTCGCTTGCTCGCTGTAGCTAACCTCCCAAAGCAAAAGTTGGGAGGTTAACGAAGCACTCTCTACCTTGCCTGAATTGTTTTGACCGAGCGAGGAGCGCTCCAGGCATCAGCAGGTGTTCGCTGGGTTTAGGAAACTTAACCATCTAGCCTCCTCAAACACTCGTCTGCTGTATTCCTGCCAGCTATTAGTATGCCCCATTATTTTTGGGAAAAATAATCACACCGATTGTCTTGAACACTATCCATAAATCGAGCCATAAATTCCGGGCATTTACGTAATAAACATCGATTTGGACGCGTTGGTTATAAGGAATGTCGTTACGACCAGAAACTTGCCACAAACCCGTGATGCCGGGTTGAATCGTCAGCACTTTGTCCATATACCGCCCATACTTGGGTAGCTCTTCTGGTACTAAAGGTCGAGGACCGACAACACTCATATCTCCTTTCAAAACATTCCAGAACTGAGGAAACTCATCGAGGCTAGTGAGCCTCAAGAATTTGCCAATCGCTGTGATTCTTGGATCTTGCTTGAGCTTGAAGTTATCCTCAAATTCCTGGCGCAAATGAGGTGATGTTGTCATCAGATCGCTCAAGAGGTCGTCAGCATTGTATACCATCGTTCGGAATTTAAGGCAGCTAAACGGTTTGTAATTCTTACCCACGCGTTCCTGCACATAAAAAATCGGTCCGGGCGAACTGATGGCAATCAGTGTTGCGAGGATGAGGTAAAGCGGGAAAAACAGAATCAGAACGGATAGCGAAAATATGACATCAAACAGTCGTTTGGTGAAATCTCCGTTGATACGATGCCGAGACAGACCTTTGGGTCTGGTTCGCGAGGCGAGAGGCCCAAAACCTCGCTTCACGACAGCTCGCAACATCTTAACGGAGATAAGTTGGCTTTCGGCAGTCATCTTACTCCTTCACTTCACACCACACCGTCACAATCATAAAGCCAGAAGACGCTTGCTACGGCACTAAGAGGGTTTGAGAATCTGAAATTTATCAGGAGAAAACCGAGAGGGATAGTCTTCTTGGCAGCGATCGAGGAAACTCAAGTAGCGATCGCCAAAAATTTTGGGGTCGAACTCAGCTGCGTTTAACCGGCACGTTTGAGGGCTAAACGCTCCTTGTGTCGTCTCAAAGGTTTCTACTGCTTCCACTAATGCCCCTGAGCTTTGTGTTGGAAAAAATAGACCCGTACCACTATCCGGATGTTTCCTAATATCGCGAACGGTTTCCAAGGCTCCGCCAGCGCCATAGGCAATTACCGGGGTGCCACAGGCTTGGGCCTCCACAAGGGCAATGCCAAAATCCTCACAAGCTGCGTACACAAATGCTTTGGCATTTGCCATATATTGCTCCACTACACTATCTGGCTGGAACCCCAGCACTTGTATATTGGATTGTGCCAGTTTGCGGATTGACTCGATGCCAGGGCCATCACCAATCACGACCAACGGAAGTCCCAGTTGATTAAACGCTTGAACAATTAAAGAAACGTGCTTGTAACTCACCAATCGGGAAACTGTGAGATAGAAATCTTGTTTTTGGCTTTGGAAGGGAAATCGCTCGACCTGAACCGGTGGGTAAATGACTGTCGCCTGACGTCGGTAGCAACGCCAGATGCGACGTGCCGTGTACGCCGAGTTCGCGATGAAGTAGTCCACGCGATTGGCTGACAGGACATCCCACTGACGCAATTGATGGAGTAAATACCGCGTCACAACGCCTTGAGGTCCGCGTCCTAAACGACTACTACGGAGGTAATCAAACGTCAAGTCCCAGGCGTAGCGCATGGGTGTATGACAGTAGCAAATGTGTAGCTGGTGCGGCGCGCTCAGGATTCCTTTCGCCACGCAATGAGAGGAGGAGAGGATGACATCATACTCCCGTAAGTCCAGTTGCTCGATCGCTAAGGGCAACAGGGGTAGATACTTTTGCACGCCATTCTGGGCTAAAGGGAAGTGTTGGAGGAACGTTGTGCCAATGGAACGCCCAAACAAATAACTTTGGGGATTAGTCGATTCAAAATCGATCAGGGCATAAAGATCGGCATCAACCGACCTCAAGATTTCTTTAACGACCAGCTCGGACCCACCAGTGGCTTTCGGTGTCAACCACTCATGAACTAGGGCATATTTCAAAGACATTGACCAACCAAAGCAACTTGTGAGTAAGAGCTTACAAAAAAATTAGCGATCGAGCCTAGAGGCTTCCAGTGGGGAATGAATTAACAGCTTGTCCCTCTATCCAGTGGCGAGGCGATTGCTTCAGAATTGCTTTTACTTGCTTTTCTCGGCTGTTGATTGCTGGGGCTTGCAGTAGGCATTGAGTCCATTCGCTAATTGCGGTTCTGAAGCCGTAGCTCGCTGTAAATTGCTCAAGGCAGTCTCGGCAGCTGGACGATTTTTCTTTTTAAATGCTGTTACAAAGTCGCGGGTCGCTTTGCTCGTATCGCGATACATACTGACATAGCCAGTTTGATAGGTTTTGAGCTTTTCGTCTTTAATGTCGATCGCTTTCATGTCTTTAGAGGCTTTTTCCATGGCATCAGCCGCTTTGAGCATCGCTGTTGTATCGCTCGTCTGACCGTTGTTGGTCAGGGATTTCGTTTCGCTCACTGCCTGATTGGCGACATCGATAATCTTTTGGCACTGAGAGATTTTGCTTTCAGTGCAGCTAACCGTTAACAGGCTAACGGCAGCTGTCATGGGTACAATGACAAAGTACCGCTTCAAACAATGCATTCAATGCTCTCCTCGTGAGTTATTGGGCACTCTCGTTGTCGTAGCACATTTTTACCAGGCTTGAAAGCCCACAGCTTTTGTTAACCGAAAGAATAGGCAGCCCTGGTTCTTACGTCTGACGGCGGTAAACTCCTCATCCGTCAGGTTGTGCAGAAGGTGTCGGTCTTTGAGCATCCCGATCGCTAACATCCACAATTGGTATTATTTGTGCTCTGATTCAATAGCCTCTGCAAGGCGTTGCAGCGTTTGGGTGAGTTGCCCCAACTGCTCTAACGAATCATTTTGAGTTTCCGCTAAAGTTTGCACCGCATCGCTTAAGGCAAAAATTTGATACCCCTGTTGTTGAACTTGGTGGCTTTGGTGTTGCACCTGAATGACAAGAGCATCGATCCGATCGCTAAGACGGTCAATTGTCTCGGTCGTCGCGAGAACTGCCTCCCCGATTTGTCCAACAATTGCCTCTAAACGACTGATTCGGGCTTCCAGTCCAAGAGGCCCGTTTTTGGCGGAATTTGGGTCGCTTTGAGCCATTCCAGTCTGGGCGTGTCTATTCACCGACAATTCTTTTAATCCAAACGCAAAGTCACAAAAGAGTCAATCATCACCCGTTGGTGCGGCAATGCCCTTGTGGATGAGGATAAGGGTGCAGCAACCGCCAAACACCGAACTTTTGGCAAAACTCTATTATCGATGACGCTGCTGATGCCACTGCCAAGCGTGGCTGATAATTTTGTTGAGGTCGGAGTATTTGGGAGACCAACCCAAGATTTCCCTGGCTTTGTCACTGCTACCGACCAAAATTGGCGGATCGCCCGCACGGCGATCGCATTCTACAACGTCGATCTCCCGACCCGTTACTTGACGAGCGGTATCAATCACTTCTCGCACCGAAAAGCCGTTACCATTCCCTAAGTTAAACACGTTGCTCTTGCCACCCTGTAACAGATACTCAACCCCCAATAGGTGGGCATCCGCTAGGTCGCTGACGTGAATATAATCTCGCAGACAGGTGCCATCTGGCGTTGAGTAGTCTGTCCCGAAAATGGAAATAGACTGGCGTTTCCCTAAAGCGGTCAAGAGGACTAAGGGAATTAAGTGGGTTTCTGGGTGATGGTCTTCACCGAGCAATCCTTCTGGATTAGCCCCAGAGGCGTTGAAGAAGCGAAAGACAACCGAGCGCACATCGTAAGCGCGATCGAAATCAGCGAGCATCTGCTCGACCATCCACTTTGTCGTGGCATAGGGATTAATCGGGTCTTTGGGATGTTCTTCGGTCATCGGCACCTGCTGGGGCAGACCGAAGATAGAGCAGGTCGAAGCAAAGACAATTTTCTTGACATCTGCCGCGACCATCGCTTCTAGAAGCGTCAAAGTACCAGCCACGTTGTTGCGGTAGTATTTAGCGGGGTCGCTCACTGACTCTCCCACGGCAATGTAGGCAGCTAGGTGTATAACTGCCTCAATTTGATGGGTAGCGAATAGCTTATCGAGTAAAGCGCGATCGCGAATATCTCCGACCACTAACTCCGCCTGGAGAACATCTTCTACCAGCTCTCGATGACCGTATTCCAAATTATCCAGCACAATGACGCCGTAACCTGCCCTAAGCAGTGTCAAAACTGCATGGGAGCCAATATACCCAGCCCCACCCGTTACTAGAATTGTTGGTTTGACTTGTGACACACGAATGTCCTCTCAGTTTTTCGTTTTATAGCCTAACTTTGCCCAAGGCGTCAGACCCTACACCTATGTGTAAGTTTTGCCCCTTACACTGAGACATGCAGCTCCTGCTCGTTATTGTGTGTCGCTTGTTTGATAATTATTGCTCTCGATCGCGAGTATAATGCCCGTGTAATAGAGAGTCTTTCCTGAGGTTAGGTCAACCAAAGCATCACTGAAACAAGCGTACTATCAAGGGTTAGTTGTTACTTTGAGGGGTCGAATTAACAACAACCAACTAGCTAGTAATCAACAACTTACACTTGCTTAACAATGTTTCTACTACTTAGCCAGATACTGCTGTGGCTGTTAATCGCAGTCATTATCTACAACTTACTGTTAAAGGTAATTCCCAAAGCCTATCTTACCTTGCTTGGGGGGTTTCTCCTGTTTGCCATCATCGTGCTGGCGTTCTTCTTTCCCAATGAGAGGTTGGTTTCAGCCGCATGGAGCGTCCTCTCGTTTCCCCTCAAACCATTGGGAGCCGCTATATTGCTGTTAGCGGTTGCCCTCAATCAGGGTCTCAAGAACAGGAATCTGATTGTAGCAGCACTAATTATCTTGCTAGTGTCAAGTACGCCGTTTTTGTCTAACTTGCTGGCTCGTAGCTTGGAAATGGGAGAGGTAAGCCAGACCAGAACAACGGGTACGGCAACTGCCCCGGCATCAGCAACGCCATCTGCCGGGGCAATTGTCGTACTCGGTCGAGGAACGACACAACCCAATCTTCCCCCCCGAACACAAATTCAGTTGACTGAAACTGGCGATCGCATTCTTTACGCAGCTCAGTTGTATCGGGAACAGGTTAATTTAGGTAACCAGCCCTTAGTCATTGTTAGCGCTGGACCGAGAGAAGATTTGCAAGGAACTCCAGACCAGACAACGGAAGCTAACGATATTGCTTCACTGCTGACTCAGTTGGGGGTGCCGCGCGATCGCATTGTCACTGAGACTAGGGGGGTAGATTTACGCAGCAGCGCTGAGCAAGTTAGCCAAATCTTGAGAGCTCGAAATTTGGCGAATACTCCCGTTATTGTCGTCACCTCAGGTTTAAATAGTCGCCGCGCTAGACTGACCTTTTCTAAGGTCGGTCTCAATGTTATTTCCCGACCGACAGACTTTTATAGCTCCCAGCCTGGGGCGACACCTAAACTACGCATCAGAGTCGAATCATTCCTGCCTTCTGTGGAGTCACTTGGCGTCACTACACGGATTGTTGAAGAATTCTTAACGACGATTTATTACTCCTTGCGAGGCTGGCTGACACCTGTTGTGATGTAGATTGTCACGCAGCTCAGGGTTTGTAAGTCACTCTTCAGTTTGAGGTAGTGCGCTGTTCCCAACTTACCCTTTCTGTTCGTATCGAGGGGGGTTGGGAATTTTGGCTTTAAAGATTAAGAATTGTTATATTTGTAACATGGCTAACTCCAGGTTGCAAAAACTACTGTCTTACCTGCGTCCACACGCCTTGCAGGTGTCTCTGGGTATCCTCGCCCTACTCGTGGTGAATGGAATTGGTGTCTACATTCCCATCTTGATCGGGGATAGCATTGACACTCTCCGTACAGCATTCACATTCGAGCGCGTCCTACACTATGTAGTGCTTATCCTCATCCTTGCCTCTGTGATGTGGGCAATTCGGATGGTATCGCGCATCCTACTCTTTGGGGTCGGGCGTCAGGTCGAATTTGACCTTAAGCAAAAGATTTTTCAGCATCTGCTGACACTGGAGCCCTCTTATTTTTCGATCAACACCTCTGGCGATCTGATTAACCGAGCAACCAGTGATGTGGACAATATTCGGCGTTTGTTAGGGTTTGCCGTTTTAAGTTTGGCAAATACAGTCTTTGCTTACGCCCTAACACTGCCGGTGATGATGTCGATTAGCGTGCGCCTAACGCTAATGGCAGTTGCCGTTTATCCCTTCATGCTGTTTACCGTCCAGTTGTTTAGCGAGAAGCTGCGGACTCAACAACAGACTGTGCAAGAAGAACTCTCGAACTTGAGCGAATTGATTCAGGAAGATATGAGCGGTATCTCCCTGATTAAAATCTACGCTCAGGAAGAAAACGAACGCCGCGCCTTCCGCCGCCTCAACGGACAACTATTGGAGGCAAATCTCGATCTGGCAAAAACGCGGAACGTATTATTTCCCGTCATTGAAGCTCTTGCTTATGTCAGCCTGCTCGTACTGCTGTGGCTGGGTTCTGGCTCAATTGCCGCCGGTCAAATTACGGTCGGTGGTTTTGTTGCCCTGCTGCTTTACTCCGAACGTCTTGTTTTCCCTCCGGCTTTGTTAGGGTTTACCATTACAGCCTATCAACGGGGTGAAGTGAGTATCGATCGCGTTGAAACCATTCTCTTGGCTAAGCCTGAGATTAAAGATGCGCCCGATGCCGTCAGTTTACCAAAGCCCGTGCAAGGTCAGCTTCAAGCGGTTAACCTGAGTTACACCTATCCGGGTGCAACGACTCCAGCACTCAAGGATATTAACTTTACGATTGAACCAGGTGAAACAGTTGCGATCGTAGGGGCGATTGGTTCGGGCAAATCAACGCTGGCCAATGTTTTACCCCGCCTGCTCAATATTGAATCCGATCGCTTTTTTGTGGATGGTCAAGATGTAACCAAGGTGCGCTTGCATGACTTGCGGGAAGCGATCGCGTATGTGCCTCAAGATAGCTTCCTCTTCAGCACCAGTATTAAAAATAATATCCGCTACGGTAATCCAGTAACCGAACTCTCAGAGGTTGAATACGCAGCCAAGCAAGCCCAAATCCACTCAGAAATTCTCAACTTTCCCCAAGAGTATGACACGATTGTGGGAGAGCGGGGTATTACCCTCTCCGGCGGACAGAGACAGCGGACTGCTCTAGCGAGAGCGTTGCTAATGGAAGCACCGATTCTCATCTTAGATGACGCGCTTTCTAGCGTTGATAATCAAACCGCTACCCAAATTCTGAAAAATCTGTCTCAAGGTATCCAGCGCAAAACGGTAATTTTTATCTCGCACCAACTGTCTGCTGCGGCGACTGCGGATCGCCTATTCGTCATGGATGCTGGGAGAATTGTCCAAACTGGCACTCATACTGAACTTTTGTCCAGTCCCGGCCTTTACCAATCGCTTTGGAACCAGCATCAGCTAGAGGAAATTCTTCGCTAAGCTTTAATGTCTCCAATCACCCAACTGAGTGGTGAGAAAGTAGCGAACGTGGTCAGTAAATGGGGGACCAGATTTCGTTAGACCGTGACCCAAACCGGGAACGACGTAACAAGCACCATCGGGAAATCGCGTGGTGCAGCTCTGAGCATCTGATTTCCGAACGAGAGGATCGATATCACCTACGAGGAAGCGAACGCGACGCGGAGGCTTTACCCGCTCGACATACCTCATGGGGTTACAGGCGCGAGCAAAATCATCGGGTTGTTTGAGGTTTTTCACTAATCTTAGAATCGGCAACACCGACTTGAGGTCTGGAACGAATCGCCCTAACAAGCCTTTTGCCAGTGTTCCTAAGGGAGAAGCAGCTAACTCTGGCAAAATTAAGTTACCCCAGCTTTTGGCAAACGTCTGCATGTCTGCATGACCAATTGCCCCCAGCAACCTTTCCCCAATACCATCACAGGTAAAGGCAAATGCAGTTTGCAGGACTCCCATACTGACGCCAAATAAGGCAAGTCGATTGTCGGTTAGGTTGTAGCGATTGCGGCAGAGATCGCGAACAATGGTAATATCGCGTGCCGTACACCTGAATATCCGCAACAGGAGCTGAGTGTCAAACGGGATATCGCGATCGAGCAGTGGCTCAATTTCTTTTCCCACCAAAGCTGTGAACGTCCGAATGAGGCTGCGTTCTCCAGCTAGGGGCGTATCGAATAGAGCAACCGCAATACCCATTTGGGTCAGCGTGGGTACGATAAACGCATTCCAGCTATAAGGGGCGCACATACCCTGAATGCCGATAACGAGAGGAGTTTGATGGGTAGGGCAATTGTTGGGTAGGAAGACGGCAACCGGAAAGCCACTGAGTCGCTCATCAACGTCTGCAACCTGCGTGAACTCAAACGGTTCGTGTATCCAGTAGCGATGACCAGTTACACCCTCAAATGTAATGGGGTCAGGACCGTAGATGGGCATAACTGTTAGGTCACTCGATCGGATTCAGTCATGCCTATCGTAAGGAAAAGCGATCGCAGTAAGCAAGAGCGGGTTTGGTATGAGAGTTTGTCGTCGATAACCCAGGTTCGCCCTAGAACCCGCTCTTACAGACAATTTTGAGAATAGTTTTGGCGCTAACGGAGGAATGGCTTTAGTTGTTAAAAACTTCCTCCTTCTCCACGGGCTGCCATTTAGTCGTTAAATCTTCCACAAATGTTTTCTCACCGACACCCGTGTCACTAATTAGCTCTACCTTCAGTGTTGAAAAATAAACACTGTCGAGTATCTCATGTCCATATGCAACAACCTGACCGAGCTTCCCTGATGGTTTATGAAGTGCGTAGTCACCGATGTTTAGCATTGTTTGCATGAGTGGCAACACTCCTTGTTGGTTTTCAGTGCATAATCTAGCAAGGGGATCGCAAGCCAGCAACATTTATTAACATAAAAGCCATTTTGTTATATTTTTCAATAAACTGCTCATTAACCTCACAAACCCGGATTGCTCCCTAAACTATCCGTTGAGAAGCTTTCGGATCGAGAGAAGCTGTTATACGCGATCGCAAACGATGAGAAAATCCAGTTGCCTTTTGCCAGGGTGAGAAACAAGTGCTGGGCTTCAAAGTGTAAATGTATCTATTGCATAAAGCCTGGAAAGCCCCCTAAATCCCCCAACTTTGGGGGACTTTGATGGTGAAAAGTGACCAGGTGAAGCTTGGGGATTGAACCCCAACTTCAACTCTCGCTGCCTGCGTTAGACTCTTGGATTCAAGACTCTTACCGAGAGCGAGCAGTGACGTTCACTGACCACTGCTCACTGTTCACTGTTCACTGCTCACTGTTCACTGCTCAAAACGTACCCCGAAGCTTGCGGGTATTTTCAACTAAACTCTGAGCAAACTGGTCAAAGCGTTGCGAAAGCTTCTCATCTAACAGCTTGCCATCTTCACTAAACGCTTTCCAAGACTGACCGATCGCAATTTGCTCTGGAATCACCCAGCCATGTACCCAACGCATAATCACTCGTAAGTCGTTAAGAGCATTACTGTTCGACTGACCCCCTAGTACACTAATCAGACCCGTCACTTTATCCGACAACTGATCGAAACTCATCAAATCTAAAGCATTTTTCAACACCCCGCTGACGCTGCCGTGGTATTCCGGTGTCGATAAAATCAAGCCATCGGCTTGAGCTACAGCTTCGCGCAATTTGATGACATCGGGGTAGTCGGCATAATCGTCGCCGCCATGACAAAACGGCAACTGCATCTCGCGCAGGTCGAGGACTTGAGTGTCAGCCCCTAATGCTTGCACTCGCTGCATGGCTACAGCTAGAGCTTTGTAGCTAGAGGAATTCGGTCGTAGGCTACCGCCAATTCCAACAATTTTCACCATTTTCGGTTGACTCCCTTACTTAAGGCTTAAGGCGTGTCATCAATTAGCTACACATCCCGTACCAGTAGTGAATTCTGGCTGTCAGGCTCGTTCGAGCTTTATAGCCGTAAAAGCCTTGCTCTGACAGCATTCTACATTTAATTGATGACACGCCCTAAGAACTACTTGGCTCAATTTAGTCAGCGGTTTTGCAGCAATTCCTCTACATAGAGGGGAATAAATTATTTATAAATTGTAGTCATTATGACTACGCTTAATATAACGAATTTTGTTTAAACTCGTCAACACCGCCTCATGTACCCGAAACAGGCACGATGAGCAGTGAGAGACCGTCACCGTAGGCAGATACGCTGAGAATTGACGAAGTTAAACTAGAAATAAGTACAGGTTCAACTTGGCGTAACGCGCTGTACACCGGTTGATTGAAGGCAGGACGCACAAGGAAGTCTGATGAGAAACAGTTCCCGGATGAGAGGATGGATGGGAGATAAACTGGCAAGAGGTTCGACCGAGAGACGAACGACGCATAACGGTGTTGCCAAGCAACAGACTGCGCCGCGAAACGTCTGGCGTCTGGCCGCTAGTTTGCTCCTATTTCAAGGGGTAGTCATGAGTACCCCAGCCCAAGCGCAACAGACCGACCAAAGAACTCTCAGCTATGGGCAACTGTTGCAAAAAGTAGACGCAGGTGATGTCACCAAAGTCGAAATTGACCCATCGGTAAGGACGGCAAAAGTCACTCTAAAGGGGCAAAAACCGTCCGATCCCCCCAAAGAAGTGCTATTACTCGAGCAAAATTCAGAGCTGATCGAGAAACTCCGCAACAACAATATCGATCTAGAGGTTGAACCCTCTGGTGATAATTCAGCCGCTTTGGGATTGGTGGCGAACTTATTGTTGCTATTACTGTTACTAGCCGGATTGATGATGATCTTGCGGCGATCGGCCAATAGTTCGGGTCAAGCGTTAAACTTTGGCAAATCGCGCGCGCGGTTCCAGATGGAAGCGAAAACGGGTGTGACGTTCAACGATGTGGCTGGAATCGAAGAAGCGAAAGAAGAACTGCAAGAGGTTGTCACCTTCCTCAAACAACCCGAACGCTTTACGGCTGTTGGAGCCAAAATCCCGAAAGGTGTGCTTCTGGTTGGGCCTCCCGGTACTGGGAAAACTCTTTTGGCAAAAGCTATAGCGGGAGAAGCTGGCGTTCCCTTCTTTAGCATTTCTGGCTCGGAATTTGTGGAAATGTTCGTTGGCGTTGGGGCTTCCCGCGTGCGCGACCTATTTAAGAAAGCTAAAGAAAACGCACCTTGTCTCATCTTCATTGATGAAATCGATGCAGTGGGACGACAGCGGGGGGCTGGCATCGGCGGTGGCAACGACGAACGGGAGCAAACCCTCAACCAGTTGCTCACCGAAATGGACGGCTTTGAAGGGAACACGGGGATTATCATCATCGCCGCGACCAACCGTCCCGATGTGCTCGACACCGCACTCCTGCGTCCCGGACGCTTCGATCGCCAAGTCATAGTGGATGCCCCCGATCTCAAAGGACGGCTGGGTGTCTTAGAAGTCCACGCTCGGAACAAAAAGATTGCCTCCGACGTTTCCCTAGAAGCGATCGCGCGACGAACTCCCGGTTTTACAGGTGCTGACTTAGCTAACCTGCTCAACGAAGCCGCCATTCTTACCGCCCGACGTCGCAAGGATGCGATGACGATGCTGGAGATTAATGATGCGATCGATCGCGTCGTTGCTGGAATGGAAGGTACTCCCTTAGTGGACAGCAAGAACAAGCGTTTAATCGCTTACCACGAAGTCGGACACGCGGTGATTGCCTCTGTTTTAACTAACCACGACCCGGTGCAGAAAGTCACCCTAATTCCTCGCGGACAAGCTCGCGGTTTAACCTGGTTTACTCCCAATGAAGAACAGGGCTTAGTGTCCCGCGCTCAGCTATTGGATCGCATTACAGCCGCTTTGGGGGGTCGAGCCGCCGAAGAAGAAGTATTTGGCGAATCCGAGGTGACTACTGGCGCTGGCGGTGACTTGCAAATGATTTCCTCTCTGGCACGACAGATGGTGACGCGCTTTGGCATGTCAGACTTAGGTCCGTTATCTCTGGAAGGTTCCGAGGGAGAAGTATTTCTCGGTGGTGGTTTGCTGTCAACGCGATCGGAATATTCTGAAAAGGTTGCTGCCGGTATTGATGCTCAAGTCCATACCATTGTCCAGCATTGTCACGACAAAGCCCGCCAAATTATTCGGGACAATCGCGTGGTCATTGACCGATTAGTCGAGCTGTTAATTGAGAAGGAAACCATTGACGGCGACGAATTACTGAATATTCTGAACGAATACACTCGATTACAGAATGAAAATCTCGTAGTTAGTGGTTAGTGGTTAGTGGGGTTCTTACTAACCACTCTGTTTAACTCGTAGCGCTTCAATCGCGCTGTTGCGCGTGAGCGGAGACAGACCCAGCTTTCTGGTCGGCATACATTGCCCGAAGCACCAGGGCTGGGTCTACATATTGGTTGCCATACTTTAACCCCCAATGTAAATGAGGCCCAGTAGTGCGACCAGTCATCCCAACCCGACCAATTCTGGCTCCTGCTGGTATCTGTTGACCTTCCCAGATTTGAATCCCACCAGCCTGGTCGATCATATAACGACCATAGCTGTTCGTTTCCACATGTCCTTTCATATGGCAGTAGATGTGCTGCCACGCTCCAGACTGGATTTTAATCGAGGTGCCGCAGAGGGTATTGTCAGAGACTGACACCACCTGACCCGTCCACCAGCTACGAATATAGCTGCCATCAGGAGCGGCGATGTCTAAGCCGTTGTGAAGTTCCCATCCGCCCCACGGGGCAATGCGGTAGCCGAAGCCAGAGGTATAAGCTTGAAAATTTTCTACAGGAAAAGAACCGCCTTTGCTAAAACTGACACTGGCAACTGCTGCTGCTCTCACTTGGGCTTGGCGCAGTCCTCCTAGTGTGCCTAAAGCCATTAGACTCAGTAGAGCCAAAAGTAAAAAGCGTTGCTTGGAAGGGTTGCGCTGTTGGCTCCGTCGGGACTTAGATACTTGCTGCATTGTTTCAATAGTACTGTTCTGTGACTGCTCTAGTTATTCAGTAGCTGGCACCCAATCCGACACGGTCATGTCCTCTAGCTAGTTTCGAGGAGAGGCGAGATTCACTAATTTTTGGTGACACAAGATTAATTCTTCGCAGTATCTTACTCCAGCGATTGACTCTGTCACCACCTATTGTGTTGCCACTGCAAGACTCCGCTGTCACATCTTTCACCTCGAATATTTTTTCATAGTTCGCATCCTGTAGTTTTGTTAAGATGCGTGAATAGCCGTTAATTTACTGCTCTACCACTATCGTTGAACTCATGCTGACTGAAATCTTTCCGTTTCAATTCGAGGTAGATACTAGTGCGATCGCAGGCTCGTCTCTATGGTCGCTGGCGCTATATCTGAGCTTTTCGTCGCTCAAGCAATGGGTCATGGAGCAACTCAATCGTTGGTTTAACTTTGCCGAGCGCTGGCTCTACACGAGTTCTGAAGAGTTTGAAAGAACTCGGAAGGGAAGAGAAGCTCAAAACGCCTTCTATGCATCAATCTTTAGCATCGTACCCTTTCTCCTCATTGGAGCGTTGTGCAACTGGGGTGTCGAACTCAGCCTAGGTCAGAGTTGGGCAATCAGTATCGGGATTCTCGCTTGTATGGGCTGCGGCATTTATGAATTGGGTCGTCGAGATGGTCAATCGAATTAGTGGTTAGTGGTTAGTTATTTGTTGTTGGTTGTGCTTAGATAGTGACCAATCACCAATAACAAAAAATAAGTAACTCATGGAGTTTCCTGTTTATTTCGGGATTGGTCTAATCCGGATTCATCCTCATTTATTATTTGAGTCGTTGGCGTATGCGATCGCCTTTCGTCTCGTCTTGCTCAATGCTCGCAACGATACTATTTCTCCTCCTCAACGTGCCGCTGTCATCGTTGGTGGTATGGTTGGGGCGCTGCTGGGAGCAAAAGTTCTAGTTGTATTACAACAAATAGACTTATTTCGCCAAAATTGGCAACAATTATTATTACTGTTAGTGCAGGGAAAAACAATCGTTGGTGCCTTGCTGGGTGGACTGATTGGTGTAGAACTGACCAAGAAGCTGATAGGCGTTCAGCGCTCGACAGGCGATCTTTTTGTCTATCCGCTGATTATAGGAACGGTAGTCGGACGGATTGGGTGTTTTTTGACGGGATTGAGCGATCGCACTTACGGGGTTGCTACGACATTACCTTGGGGTGTGGATTTTGGCGATGGTATTTACCGACATCCTACTCAGTTATATGAAATCCTGTTTTTGTTGGGGCTGATGATACTTCTGAAAATCCGTAGCCATTATCCTCGACAAGAAGGGGATTTATTTAAGTTTTACCTGGTGGCTTATTTAGGATTTCGCCTAATCATTGATTTTATCAAGCCAGATTTTCATCTCATTCTCGGCTTAAGCGCTATCCAAATCGCTTGTATTGTAGGCATTCTATTTTACTACCGCCATATTGGCCAACTCTTTACTTTTAGGAATCCTGCTCAAGCCGCGCAGCCAAAATAATTTACCAAGAGCCGACGAGAAAGCCCCATTAGTGGCGAGGCGGATTGAAGGAAGGGTTCTTGGTTCAACCCATCGGAGTGTTCGGTAAAAGTGTTGAGAGCTATACTGCATAAGCGTTTAGGCACGCCGAACCCTACTCGTCGCTTAAAATTACTTAAAATTATCGAGCTGGTTGATTCTCCCCTACGTCAATGTGGGAACACTAAGCCAGTAAAGGTAACTTGCTTCTGCCCCGCTCACCATAGCGGGGTTTTTATTATTCTCTTCCCACCCGAAGATGTTGAACTCAGCTTATTTCTCGGCAGATGTCTGATGGCTGAGTTTACGCTTGAGTGTTGAACCTGCACCCACAGCACCAACCGCGAGTAATCCCAATGTTGAAGTGGCTTCAGGCACAGCAGTTATAGTCAGGGTATTGATGGCAAACGCTCTATCTGACGCTGAGGTGCTATAAACTAGCTTGGAGATATTGGGAGTATCGCTGCTCACACCCAGGAACACAGCGGAATTATCCAGTGTTAAAGAGGAAGTGCCAGGTACTTGGAACGCACCTAGAAGAGTGCCAGTACTGTCAAAGGCTGAGACAAATGCCGTGAAGCTGGATTGGTCGTCTATAGCTATCTGAACGCCAGCACCGAAAACTGGTGTATCAAATGTAATGCTCAGTGGCCCTGGATTTCCTAGTGCAGGAAACGTAGTTGGGTTCAGCCCTGTCAGAAGGAGAAAATCGCCGTTAGCAAAGTTGGTAGGAATGCCTTGGGGGGGAGCGGCTGTTTGAAAAACAAATGGGGGAGTAATACCAGGTGACGAAGTGGGTTGAATTTCTACATCTAACCCCCGGCCTTCTTGGGATGTTGCGGAGAATGAGTTAGGTAACAAAGCCGAGGGATTGGGATTAAACGGATTGAACACTTTACCCAAACTCGACCAATCCAGTAGATCGTTGCCTCCTAAATCTGACCGATTCGTCACTAGTGTGGCAGCTTGAATCGGTGATGCTAGAGTTACCAGGAACACTGTCAGTGCTGTCACGGTAACAGCAGAGAAGTCTTTGATTGAAAGGTGCAGCGATCGGGTGGTCATCTTCTAGTTACCAGTGAGCAGTGAGCAATGACCAGTTTTTTTACCAGAGTCTTTGGAGACATGAGAAAGGAGTAATTTGCTCTCGTACTCCACTGGGCGAGTTAAAATTCCCGTTATCAGCTGTTGTTCGCCGGTCACTGTTCAATATTCTTGTTTTAAAGGAAGATTACTTTGCTATGAACCTCAACACCAGTGTTTTGACTAAGCTTTATTGAATCTTTAAAAATTTGGTTTGCGCGGATGGGTAGGTGTTTTTTGCAAGGTCGCTTGAAAAATAGCTGAACGGCTTGCTAGTATTGATGTTGAAGTTCATTGCCCTAATTTATCGTCCGCGCATTTGCTAAAAAACTTGCTGAGACTGGTTTTGAGCTTCTTCGATCGCTCAGGGCTTGTTCAACCCAATGCCTGAAATGCAACAATTTTTCTCAGCCGCGCATCCGAACCATGAAAACTACATATATCAGACCTTTCAGGTGCCTGCGGTTCCAATTCATCAGAATCCCTATCAGGGATTGAAAC
>DATNPC010000575.1:0-19823 GCA_036703375.1 Allocoleopsis sp. | reverse complement strand
GTAGTTTTCGCAACGGGCAAACTCTCACCCGTAAGCGCAGACTCATCAATGCTCAAGCGTTTCGCCTCGATTAATCTGGCATCGGCAGTGACATAGCTGCCCGGTTTGAGGACTAAAATATCGCCCAAGACAATCTCTTGAGCGCTAATTTCCTGCAACCGACCCTCTCGCATCACCAGAGCAGAAGGTCTTACCATGCTCTTGAGGGAATGAATAATCTTTTCCGACTGGCTTTCTGTGGCGTAACCGATGACGGCATTGATAACCACTACCCCCATAATCACCACAGCATCTGCCACTCCCCCAGTTGCGATCGAGCAAACCGCCGCCACTGTCAGCAAGGCGACAGGCATGGATTTAAACTGCTCGATAAAAATACTCCAACCCGAACGGGGAACCGCTTCCGGCAAGGCATTCGACCCGTACTTCTTCAGGTTGGCTTCAGCCGCCTGACTCGATAATCCCGATCGCGTTGAGGTCTTAAACTCCTCAATCACAGCACTTGCTTCGATAAGATGCCAGGACTTCATCTGTTGCTCCTGTGCCGGGGGAATAAACGTTCTTACTGTTTTAGAACCGAGCGGTAGATGGTTCGACGCTTGTCGCTCTGTCGTGCGAGCGGTATCTGTTTCTCTGCGATTTTTCCCGCTCTGTTTTCCGTACTCAGAGACCAAATTTTTAATCAGCATCGCAATATCAGAAGGGCTGCGAGATGCATTGAAGCTGACAAGAATATTGCCCGTTAACGGATTGGCATACACTTGTCCGATCCCCTCCGAGTCTAAGAGCCTAAACTCTAGATAGGTTTTGAGCGCTTCCGAACGATGCAACCCATCCACCCTGTATCGAACCCGACCTTTAACAGCAGTATGTATGGCTTGAACTAGAGGGACACTGCTGTTGGTAGAGCGATCGCTGTGATTGTTCATTTTTCCCTTTAACTGAGTGTCTCAGCCAGTAGGGTTCCCTCACTTATTTTAAGATTATTCTCCTACCACAAAACAGATTGATAAAAAAGGATATATTGTTTATCGACTGGAGCTAATAAAGAAGATTAATGTTTACTTTTTTAACAAGATTGTTGAAGTGATTAGGGAATTGGTCTTTGTATTAACGAGGATTGAGTTCGATGAAGTAACAACTTCACAGCGGAATTCTTTGCCTCAAGCCATTTCTCTACTAGAAGTAGATCGACTCAATTTTTCTCTCTAAATAGAACACTTAACCTAGCAACTGCATAGGGACAAAAATCATTAACTCTTGCTTAAAAAATGTCTTTTTGAGAAAGCTTATAAATTCATATAAGGCACTGTTCTTTCTTCCTAAATCTCTCTGTGTTCTTTGCGATTGTGTGGTTTTAATGATTCTCATCAATGAAATGCAATGGCTATCATTAGCTCCTTTATTTCCCGATGTCTTTAGTCAAATTCCTCTACTATATTTAGTTAGGAAAAAGTAACCCTTCTCATAAAACTACTAGCTCACCTCTTACCATCTACAAGATAAATTTCTTCCCTATGACTTTAGAGCCACGCGCCTTGATGGCAACCATGGAAGAACGCCTTGGTTTTACTGCCGTTGACAAAAACCTGCTCAAATCGCACGCAGATTGGGGATTGCAAATCGCTCCAGAAATGGCCGACTACTTCTACGATTATTTAGGTCGCGATGCTGAAATGAGAGCCATTTTACACTCTGGAGACAGTGGGCGATTGCACCGTTTACATCAAACCTTTATTCAATGGTTTCACGAAATGTTTACAGGTGTAGATGAGTGGGGTCATGCCTACGCCGAACGTCGTTGGAAAATCGGTCTAGTTCATGTCCGTATTGGCATTAGTCCTCAGCACGTTGTCCCAGCCATGGCAATGGTGGTTCATCAAGCCGATAAGCGTCTCAAAGCCGATGGTAAACCCGAAGAACTCAAAGAAGCTCTCAGCCGAATTTGCATGATTGATTTAGCATTCATTGAGCAGGCTTACGTCGAAGTCACCCTATCCACTGTCTTCCAAGAAGCTGGCTGGACAGAATCCTTATTCAAACGCTTAATTTCTACTCACCTCAAGTCTATGAGCTAATACCAAGGTTCTCGCCCCCTAAATCCTCCACCAATTGGAGGGGGGCTGTGAATTGTTCTGCCAAATTTGGAGGGTTCAGGAGACGAACGCAGTGGCGTTGTTTTGATAGTGTCTCAGGGCGTTGCAGGCTGTTCGGTTGCGGCACTTGGCGTTGGGTTAGGCGTAGGCGTGTCGGCAGCTTCTCCTGCTGAATTCCCTCCAGAGCCTCCAGAGGTTGAGGACGTTTCTGGTGCTGGGTTGGATGCCGAGCGTGTTAAGTTCTTCGCCGTGTAGAACGTTTTTAAGCTGTCGCTATTGCCGACGAAACGCCAGTGCCAGGGTTCATAGGCAACGCCTTGAGGATTGTTTTTGGGAAAGGACATCTCAAAGTTGTAGACTGCGGCATTACGCTCCAACCACTTAAACGCCTGCGTCTGCTCAAAGGTTTGGCTCAGATTAGTGGCCGGTGCTTTACCATCTCCCACATCGATCGCGTAACCCGTATGATGTTCGCTGTAACCCGGAGGCGCACTCACCTCTGCTCGCTCCGTAACTCCCTGTCTGCGTTGCGCCTTAACACCAAAGAACACCTGCTGCTGATAGGCAACCGAACGAAAACCGGAAATTGGCGCTAAAATCACGCCATCTCTTGCGGCAGCGGCAGACATAGATTGAAACGCTTGCGCTGCCGAATCGCGCATTAGAATCTGACTACCCGGCGTTATCGGTCGCAATTCGGATTTTGACGCTTCTTTGTAGGGAAGATGTCCCAGAAGGTTATCTGGGTTTTTGGGTGTTGTGGATGTGGCGCTGGTCTGCGGAGTACTGGCAGGGGCTGGTTTGGGTTTAGGAGGCGTCGAGACGGCGACACCAAGCAAAAGTGCGATCGCTCCTATGCCCAATAGCCCAACACTCAGCAAGACAGGTCTCAACCGAGAGCGGCGTTGGTCATCCGGCGTATCCCGCACAGCTACGGGAATATCGTCTTCGGGTGACACTGAAAATTTGGTTGGTTTTCCTGGGAGACCCCCGTTATTCAAAACTCCACTCCTGCTTTAGACAATCCACACTTACAGCATTTTAGTCTTGAGCCAGTCTATCAGTAGCGTTGTAGTGTGCGGCATCACACAACTCATTTTCTGAGAACTGGCTCGCTGCTTAAATTTTATTTACACAATTGAATAATGTAGAAGCCGATCGCCGATCGCTAACCTCATGCCGCAAACTGCCCTCAATCTAACTGACTTTTTACAACCATTGATTAAACTTTACATTCAGCTAGGCGGCGGTGTCTTGCTGGGATGGATTTTAGGACACTGGTTGCCGAAGTCAGTACCCGTGCTCATCGGTCAATTTTTGTTCTGGATTGGTGTTCCCATCAGTATTATTACTTTCTTGCGCCGTGCCGATCTATCCGGAGCGATTTGGATTGCGCCGATGGTAGCTTGGACAGCAATTTTACTCGGCGCGGGATTAGCGTGGGCTTGGATGCAAAGATACTCCCTCAGCGGTAGCGCGAAGGCACCCGATCGCTCATCTATCAATTCCTGGAGCAGACCCGCTCAAGGGAGCTTTCTCCTCTCCTCAATGGTTGGTAACACGGGTTACTTAGGCTTTCCCATCACCCTGACGCTGGTGGGAGAAAAGTATTTTGGCTGGGCGCTATTTTATGACATGTTGGGAACGACAATTGGCGCTTACGGCTTGGGCGTTCTCCTCGCCGCTCGTTTTGGTCAAGAGGCGCAAAATTACGGACAGCTAACGCGATCGCTCCTGCAAAATCCAGCGCTGTGGAGTTTGGGGTTTGGGCTGGGCTTTCGTCAGATTCCCCTACCAGGAGGGGTGGAGCGAATTTTACAAGGATTGGCTTGGAGTGCGATCGCGCTTTCGCTGATACTCATCGGGATGCGTCTGAGTCAGTTAACTTCTTGGAGGCGTCTCAGGCAAGCTGGAGTGAGTCTCGGCATTAAAATGCTCCTGGTTCCGTTCGTTCTGGGACTTGGACTGTTGGGGCTAGGCATCACTGGCGCGCCTCAACTCGTCATCGTCCTCCAAATGGCCATGCCGCCAGCTTTTGCCACGTTAGTACTAGCGGAAGTTTATGACCTCGATCGCGATTTAACAGTTACGGCACTCGCTGTTGGATCTACTGGGCTGTTGTTAACGCTGCCCATTTGGTTATTGCTATTTGGTCATCAGTGAACAGTGAACAGTGACCAGTGACCAGTGACCAGTGACCAGTGAGCAGTGACCTGCCAGTTTGCAATAGATGTTGAGTGCATTGATGTTCAGCCAACTGGCAACTGGTCACTATTGAAAAAAAACTTAGAACTTTAACCTAATTAGGACAGTATTTTCTCTCGATTTTGGCAATATTCAGGATTTTATGTCATGAAATCAAGGTATATCGCTCTTCACTCTTCTCTCCCTGAAGCAAGACCCATAACCGAAAACGCTTTTCTTCGCTTACTTTCTCTCTAGTCATTAAGTTTTTCTTAACTTTCCCTTCCCGATTGAGGAGTAGGTGCGACATTAGGTCAGAAGAGCTTGTTTACGGTGCTGTTGATAATGCATAAAAGCCTATTAAGAAAGGCAAGAAATTGGGGATTTCTTTGTCAGGACAGCCCGACTGGAAACTGGGAGATTTTACCTCAACAACCAACAAAACGATGGAAATTACGGCAGGCAGAGGAGAGATGGTTACTGCTGGTTGCTGATGTTCCTCAAATTAATTTTCATCTCGATGAAGCGATCGCTTTCTTAGAGCGTCGTCGCAACAGCGAACTCGATTGTCAGCCACATCAGTCCTCAGAGTCGATCGGTCTTTTAGGGTGAAAGTAACAGCTCCGATTTGAGTCCCGGCGTGGGGTAGCGATGGCAGCAGGCTAATTAACTTGAGTAATATGCGCCGAGTAGAGGTGCCATCTACGCTGCTCTGCGGTTGAGCCAGGAACATCATTAACTCGTCGCAGAACATAGCTGCCGCGAAATCGCTGCCGAGTTCCATTCTTGGTGACGGCAGCAACCGTAACCGGAATCTCAATGAAGGTGGAGCCTGCCGCTCCGTCTAGTTCACCGGGTGCTCCAACCTCTACAGCAACGGATGCGGTGTGGGCAAAACCCTGCTTGAACTGCTTAAACGACTGATGGCTGGCAGCACCATCTCTGTCCCAAGCCGAGTAGGCTTGTTGATAGTCTCGACGATCGATCGCGCTGTAATAGTTACGAATGACTTGAACGGCTTGCTGTACGAGTGGCTCAGCACTGGCAGCGCCTTGAGAGAGAGAGACTGGTGGTAAAGTCAGGCTGGACGCGATCGAGGAACTTGCAGGCGATGGGGTATTCGCGGCAGGTGGCTGTGATTTGGCAGGGGGATTAAAGGCTGTTATGGCGATAGCAAACAGCACTCCTCCAACAGCCATACGGTGCTGTTTTAGCCAGATACAGAAAGAATCGTTCATTACTGACACAGGTATCTCCTTAAAAATCCAATCGGTGCTTTTCTGGATGCCGCACTCGGTAACGCGGTAAATGGACTAGATATAGCAACGGACGCTTGGTGAGCAAGAAAAGTGAGTTCTACTGGGCAGAAGGTGGAGGAATAATTTCAATCCCATACTTAGGCGCAGTGACAAGGATTTTTTCTAGATCGGCGGAACTCAAAGATGGTGCCGCAGTTACTTGAGAGTCCGTCGCTTTTCCGACTTCGGCAATAAAATTCTCAAATCCTGCTGGCGTAACCCAAACCAAAAGTTTTACAGGAGTCGCG
Organism: Allocoleopsis sp.; assembly: GCA_036703375.1. Lineage (GTDB taxonomy): Bacteria > Cyanobacteriota > Cyanobacteriia > Cyanobacteriales > Coleofasciculaceae > DATNPC01. The sequence goes on along the minus strand of DATNPC010000575.1, from coordinate 13,997 downwards.
CTAGTGTTGGTAAATCGATGCAACTGACCTTTGGGCGAATGAAGGAAGGTTCCCGCTGTAGCAATGAGAATCTGTTCGTCAAGCTGAAATTCTAGTTCTCCCTCTTGAACGTAAAACGATTCATTCTCCCGACTATGCCTGTGAGGAGGCGTACCGCCACCTTGAGGTGCAACAATCACTTCGCAAAGTGCATACGCTTCACCTGTATCTTCACCCACTGCTTTAAAAGTATAAAGGTCGCGATCGAACCAGTAAGAAATACCTCCACCTGGTTGTTGTACTAATCCATGAGGATTAATTGTCATGGGCATTCTCCTTAAATTATGTAATTTGAGTGCGATCGCTTCTACAAGCTAGCTCAACGTTCAAGGTGTTCGCCGCTCATTTTCTGTTCAGATTAGAACACCTAAAAAATCGATTAGGACTTCACGCCTAGAATTAATTTTCTGTCACTGCGTAAGTCCTAGGGCGTGTCATCAATTAAATGTAGAATGCTGTCAGAGCAAGGCTTTTACGGCTATAAAGCTCGAACGAGCCTGACAGCCAGAATTCACTACTGGTACGGGATGTGTAGCTAATTGATGACACGCCTTAGTTCGTTAGCGCTCTCTTCAGATTCTTGATTCCTAAAGGGTTCAGGGCAATCCCTAAGGGGATTGCTCCGACATCTGTAACTCTAACGCTCTACTGTCGTTCGATCGCCGTACTTAATCAAAAGCGCGATCGCAATACTCACAGCAAAAATTAACACCATACTCAATGCCGAACCAAATCCCCAATTCTGCGTCGGACCCAAAAACTGGTTATAAATTAGACGCGCACCAGTCATGCTCGATGCTCCACCCAGCAATTCCGGGTCAACAAAATCCCCCAAAGCGCTAATAAACACGAGTAAAGAACCTGCCGCAATTCCCGGCAGCGATTGAGGTACTGTCACCTTCCAAAAAGTTTGAATCGGATTAGCCCCCAAATCGGCAGCCGCCTCCAAAAGACGTTGGTCTAGCTTTTCTAAAGACGCGTAGAGAATCAAGACCATGTAGGGTAGATAACTATAGCCCATGCCAACTAACACGGCAGGACTGCGATTGAGTAAGTCTAACGTTGGTAGCCCAATACTCATCAGCACGGTATTGAGCAGCCCTGTGGGACGCAAAATCGTAATCCAGGCATAAGAGCGGAGTAGGGAAGACGTCCACAGCGGCAAGACAAATCCCAAAATGAGTAGGTTTCGCCAACGCTTCGGTGCCATTTGGGCAATCCAATAGGCGACAGGAAACCCCAAGATTAGACAGACTAGCGTAGTACCAACTGCGAAATAAAGCGATCGCCCCATGACTTGGAGGTTAATCGCCTCAAACACTCGCAGATAGTTCTCAATGCCCGAAGGATTGACAACCATTCCAGGGCGGATATTAGGCACCAAACTCAGCTCAAAAATAACGAGCGTCGGCAATACCAGGAGCAACGTCAACCAAACTCCTGCTGGGCCAAGCAACGCTAGCCCTTCTATCCACTGCCAGCGCGAACGTTTCCCCTCGTTCAGAACTGGAGGTTCGGCGATGCTATCCGTGGCACTGGGATTAGGGAGAGAGGGAGGGGTAATGTTAGTCACAAGCGGCTAAATTATGAATGGTGAATTATAGGGGTTCTCATTTACATAGATACGTTAACTGTGAGGGCTTTCTTACTGTTCGCCCCTACTGCTGATTTAAATACCGTGATGATTTCATCATTCATCATTCACAATTCATAATTTTAAGCGCTTGTCAGTTGAGTCCAGTAGCGATCGTAAACTTCACTAATCTTGTCTTCAAGAGGCGCAATCCCTTCACAATGCTCGATCGATGACTCTGGGGGGAATAGACTCTGACTGGTTTGAATTTCAGAGGGTAACTGATTAAACGCCACTTGGTTGGGTGTTGCGAAGCTCAATCGTTCGCCAATTTGAGCCGCAACATCTGGCTGCAAAATAAAATTAATCCAGGCGTAAGCTCCCTCCAAATTAGGAGCAGTTTTGGGGATTGCCATAGTATCAACCCACAGAGACGAGCCACTTTTCGGAAGCACGTACTTGAGGTCTTTGCTTTCTTTAAACAGTTCGTTAGCATCCGAGGAATAGCACATAGCAATCAGCAAATCTCCGCTTAACATTTGCGGTCGCCATGCATCCGTAGTAAATGAAGCAATACTGGGCTTTAATTCTCTTAGCTTTTGATAGGCTTGTTGAATTTGCTGAGGATTAGTGGAGTTGTAGGAGTAACCCAGCATTTTCAACACCGCGCCCATGACTTCTCGCGCATCGTTGAGCAGCGACATCCGTTTCGATAATTTCTGCTGATTGTTCCAGAGATAGCTCCAATCTTGCGGTGCTGGACTCAGCTTCTTCGTATTGTAAATTAGACCGGTTGTTCCCCAACTTACGGGTACGCTATGGCGGTTGCCCGCATCGTAGGAGGGGTTTTGAAACCGAGGAAACAGATTTTCTAAACCAATAAGGCGGGAGTGGTCGAGTTCTCTCAACAAGCCCAATTCCACCATTTTCCTGACCATGTAGTCAGACGGGTAGATAATGCTATAAGCACCGCCTCCACCAGCTTGGAGTCGAGCTAGCATGGATTCGTTGGAATCAAATACATCGGCGATCGCTTGAATTCCTGTTTCCTTGGTAAAGCGATCGAGTAAATCGCGATCGGTATAGTTATCCCAAGTGTAGATATATAACTGTTTGGAAGAACTTGAATTCTTGACTTCTGGTCGCACCTGGGCTAGCGTCCAGCCACACCCAGATAAGACAACACTCGATAGCGTCGCTGAAGCAGCGACTTTTAAAAACTGACGACGAGTAGAGTGCCCTAGAAGTAGTTGACGATCATTGGTCATTGGTTATTGGTTGTTGGTTATTGGTTGTTGGTTGTTGGTTATTGGTTGTTGGTTATTGGTTGTTTTTTCCACTAACAACTAACAACTAACGACTAACAACAAACAACAAACAACAAGTAACGCTTAGCAATAGCGTATCCCTTGTTCCAGTGGCAGGGGTTCGCCAGTTGCCGCATCTGTATTGTGACAGGCAAACATGGCATTAGGGGAGAGTTTCTCAAACTCCAGGTCATCACCATCATTTTGCAGCAGGTAGCCACGCAGTTCTTTAATGGGTAGCTGAGTGAATTCATCCAGTTCAGAGGTGAACGATCGCAGAATGAGGGACGCACAAGGTCGGCAACTGACTAGTAGCTTGGTCGCAAATAGTTCCTTGACGCCCCAGTGTCTGCCGTAAATCACGTCCTGTCCTCGACGTTGCAGCTCGATCTTCATAGACTCGCCATCACTATCCAGGAATGTTGCGATCGCATGCGAAGTACAGTGAGATTCCAACTCTTGTAAGAATGCGCTAACTCCTAGAGATAGCATGCCGTCACTCCTCCAACGCCAGACAATCTGTAGCCGCCCAACGGGCGTAAACTGGGGTGTTGGGGTCTGGCAATTTATTGGTGACGTTAGGTAGCATCACGGTTAAGCGATCGCCACTGAGCAACTCGACAACATAGTGAATGTGAGTTCCCATGTACATGACATGCTGAAGACGACCTTCAAAGCAATTAATTTTGGATTCCGGAGGAGAAAGACTTAAGCGAATTTTCTCTGGGCGGATGCTGACCATCACGTCCTTGGATTGGCTAATCGTCTCCCTCGGCACCTTATGCTGCACGACGATTTGTAGGCCTGTCTTCGTCGTCATCTGAAGGGTCGAGCTATCCGCCGCTTCCACACGCCCCTCAAATAGATTGGTATCGCCAATGAAATCCGCCACGAATGCCGTTTTGGGATACTCATAGATTTCGCTTGGGGTACCCACTTGCTCGATTTTTCCGCTACGCATGACGGCAATGCGGTCAGACAGACTCAATGCTTCTTCTTGGTCGTGGGTGACCATGATAAAGGTCAGCCCTAACTCTTGATGTAGATTTGAAAGCTCGACTTGCATTTCTTTGCGTAGCTTCAAATCTAAAGCCCCTAAGGGTTCATCTAACAATAGCACTGCCGGTCGGTTCACCAAGGCTCGTGCTAAAGCGACTCGCTGCTGTTGACCTCCAGACAGCTGTGCGGGAAACCGATTGGCGTAAGCCTCCATTTTGACCTGTTTGAGCGATTGTTTCACTCGCTCTTCAACTTCCGCACTTTTGAGCTTTTTGAGTCGCAGACCAAAAGCTATATTCTCTTTCACGCTCAAGTGATTAAACAAAGCATAACTTTGGAAGACAGTATTAACGGGGCGTCGATGGGGAGGGATCTGATTCATCGGCTGTCCTTGAATGAGTACCTCTCCCGCAGAAGGAGCATCAAACCCAGCTACTAAGCGCAGCGTTGTTGTCTTGCCGCAGCCAGATGGGCCGAGAATACTGAAAAACTCTCCTCGGCGAATATCCAGGTCAACGCCACGAACAGCTGTCTCTCCATTGAAAACCTTAAAAACCTTACGGAGTTCAACATCAAGCTCAGCCGTTGTATCCGGAGAGCGTTGTTCTTTAACGGAAGTTTGAGACATAGTAGTTATTTCAGCAGTTACGATGCCCTAATCTAGAGGCTTAATCTGTCGATCCGTTGAGCGTCGTTTTTATACTTGGGTTTATTTTATCTGCCTATATCGTAGTCTTGATGATATTGCTTCACTTGACACTACGGGTTTTAATCAGGGCGTTGGCGATCGGGTTGAAGCAATTCCCTGGTATAAAGGCGTGATAAGCAACAATAGACAAGGTAAAAATTTCTGTAGACTTTTAAGGCACTGAAATTTTCTGATATGACCGTAATCCAGCCTTCCTCCGTAGGGCGTACTGCCACCCCTCGTACCGTCGGACGCAATTACCAATCCATATATGTCATGCTGTTGGTGAGCATCTTCCTTTTGGGAGGAATCGGCTCTCGTTTAGCCTATTTACAGCTCATTCAAGGCGATCGCAACCGACAACTGGCAGAGGATAACCGGATTCGTTTGATTCCCAAGCAGCCAGTGCGAGGCAACATTTTTGACCGTCAGGGGAAAGTGTTGGCCAGCAGCCGGTTATCTCGTTCCGTGTTTCTGTGGCCAGTCGCGCTGAAGAAAACAGAGTGGCCCAAAACTCGTAAGCGTCTATCGGAGCTTTTAAAGGTTCCGGAAGCCGATATTCAAAAAACGGTAGCCAAAGCTGGCTTTAACTCGCCGTCGCTCATCCGCCTAGAGCGGGGTATCAGTCCCGCTCAAATTACGGCTTTAGCTGAGTACAGCAACGAACTTGAAGGGGTAGAGGTTGATATTGAAGCGGTGCGAGATTATCCCAATGGGGATATCGCAGCTCACATTCTCGGTTACACTGGCGAACTCAATGATGAAGAACTCGCCAAGCGCAAATCTGAAGGCTACCGTCTCGGCGACATCGTCGGTCAAATGGGAGTGGAAGAAGCCTTTGAGCCAATGCTTCGGGGAGAGTGGGGTGGTCAGCAAGTGGAGGTCGATGGCGCGGGTCAGGTGCTGAGAATTCTCGGACAGAAACACGCCAAATCGGGTAAGGATGTCACTCTGACGATCGATCTAAAAACGCAAAAGGCTGCTGAGGCAGCACTTGGCGGTCGCAAAGGCGCGATTGTTGCCCTCAACCCGAACACGGGTGCTATCCTAGCGATGGTCAGCCAGCCCGCGTTCGATCCAAATATTTTCTCCACCCGCATCACCTCCGACATCTGGAAGCAACTACAGGGTAAAGACCATCCCTTTGTCAATCGAGCGATGCGAGGCTTTCCCCCAGCCAGTACGTTCAAGGTAGTCACCCAGACAGCAGGCATGGAATCGGGTAAATTCCCTCCCAACACAGTACTACCGACCTATGCCGCTTTGAACGTTGGCGGAACGTCCTTTGGTGAGTGGAACCATGCTGGATTTGGACCATTGGGATATGTAGGCGCTCTGGCGATGAGTAGTAATACATTCCACGGTCAGATCGGCAAAGGTGTTGGAGGCCCAACGCTGATCGAATGGGCGCGTAAATATGGCTTCGGGCAAAAAACGGGTATTGAATTGTCGCAAGAATCCGCTGGCTTGGTCGCGGATGATGCGTGGAAGCGGAAGAACTTTAACTGGGCATGGACGGTTGGCGATACGGTCAATATGTCAATCGGTCAAGGATTTACTCAGGCCACACCCTTACAAGTCGCCGTGATGTTTTCCGTGCCTGCTAATGGTGGCTATCGGGTTAAACCACACCTGCTTAAGGATAATGAGGATTCAAAAAACTGGCGAGTGCCGATGCATATCAAGCCAGAAACCATCGAAACGCTGCGTAAGGGACTGCGTGCTGTGGTGGCTGGTGGTACTGGAAAAGCGCTGGATGTGCCGTATCTTCCACCAGCTGCTGGTAAGAGCGGAACAGCTGAGGCTCCTCCCGGCAAGCCTCACGCTTGGTTCGGAGGGTTTGCACCGTTTGATAAACCAGAGATTGTGGTTGTGGCTTTTGTAGAGCATTCTGGCGGTGGTGGTGGTAAGGTCGCAGCACCCATTGTCCGTCAGGTGATGGAGGCTTACTTTAACAAAAAACCTCCTCAATCCGATCAGGAGAAGCAAGAAGAGAGCAATCAGTAATAGGCACCTTACCAGGGGGCTAGGAAGGAAACTAGTCGTCCTAAGCCCCATTTTCGGGTGAGGTATTATTGGAAAGATTAAGTTAAGATAGGTGCTCCTTGCTTAGCCTAAGTGTCGTCTACATCAACAAGCATCTGCCCGATCGCTAGTGGAAGCCTTTTTCTCACCAGGGTTTCCTATCATCTCAATCCCCTCGCCCAATGAAGCTGCGGCTTTGAACGCTCAATACTTTGGCTGGCTTTACTGGCAGGGCATTACCGAACGATAGATACTATTCGCGATCGCGCAACCCGAAAAATAGCGATCGCGTCATGCAGGGTTAAAACCATCGATCGACAACGGAGTTTTCTCTAGCCAAGATTCTTGTTCAGAGCAAAGCTTTGTCAGTTACCATCCGTCAAACTGGTTAAATCTACCTCAAAGGGATGGTTTGGGCAATCTCGTGCATCGCCTTCATTGACTAGCGTTCGGCATCCGAAGGCTAGAATTATGGCAACTATATCTCTCTCTCATCGGTTCGTATTGGTCATAACTAGAGAGCTTGTCACAGGGTGCGATCCCAAAAGCAGTGAAGTACTCTCCAGCTATTTGGGCGATTGCGCTCAGCATTTTTGCCAATGGTCAGTGGCAACGGACAACGGACAACGGACTCCAAAACCCCAGTTGATCGACGTGCTTTTTTAGATGCACATCAGCTTACCAACACTAGCGCTGGTGTCCCAGCAAGAGGCTGAGTATGAACAGTCGAGGCAACCCTACCGACCGAACGACAGCGATATCAGCGGTATTAAAGATGAAACCAGTCTCTTTCTTTGATGACCCACCAGTCATTCTGGTAGTGGATGATGACCCGTTGATGCGGCAGCTGTTACGCCGAGTCATGGAAAAAGAAGGCTATAAGGTTGTCGAAGCAGCAAATGGCGAGCAAGGTCTGGAAGCCTACAAACGCCTCAAGCCACATCTTGTCCTATTGGATGCTTTAATGCCGGTCATGGATGGCTTCACTTGCTGCACTCAGTTGCAAATCCTGATCGGCGAAAACTCTTGTGACGGCGAAGCTTTTTTTGCTGACAGCAAAAATGAACAAGGTGTTTCACGCACGCCAGTACTGATGATTACGGGTCTAGATGACCCAGAATCAGTAGACCGCGCATTTGCAGTTGGAGCAACTGATTATGTAATGAAGCCCATTCACTTTCCCGTGCTGCGTCAACGAGTACGGCGTCTAATCCAACAAGCACAGCTTTATCAACAACTCAAGTTAGCAAATCGGGAATTGAAACGTCTGGCTGCTCTAGACGGACTGACAGGGGTAGCTAACCGGCGGCGCTTTGACGAATATCTAGATGCTGAGTGGAACCGCATGGCACGGGAAAATCAGCCGTTGTCTCTAATTCTTTGTGATATCGACTTTTTCAAGAAATACAACGATTCCTACGGTCATCAAGCAGGTGATGACTGCTTGCGGCGGGTTGCTGATGCCTTGCGTTTTTGCGCTAAGCGATCGGTCGATTTAGTGGCGCGGTACGGAGGTGAAGAATTTGCGGTCATCCTACCTAACACTACAGCCGATGGTGCTTTTCAGGTTGCTGAGGAAATTCGGGCAGTAGTGAACTCTTTAGAAATTACCCATGCTCAGTCAGCGGTAAGCCAGCATGTGACGCTCAGCTTAGGCATCGCCTGCATGCACCCGACTCCCGATGCGTTGCCAGCAGTCCTGATTGCCGCCGCTGACACCGCACTCTATCAAGCAAAAGCAGCAGGGCGTAATCGGTCTTTTCCCCAGATTTCTACCAAAAACACTTAGAAGCTGAGTTGCCCGCTCGCTTCGCTAACCACCGCATCGTAACATCTTTGAAAAATCTCCTCGACTTCAGTTAGGGGAATACGTTAACTGGCGATTGGGAATCGCGGTTACACAAACAAAGCCTGCCTCTGCTGGCTCAATGGAGTCTGCACAGGCGGGATTGGAATGCAATAGCTCTAGACTTGTAGTCTGTGGGCGATTTGCAAATATGGGATGCTCCCGCTGAATACTAAATCTAAAACTTACTAAATGGGATATAAAAATCCGGATGAGTTCTACGAAGCCTGCTGTTTTAATTCAGTTCGTATGTGCCACTTTTTCAACAGTCCACTAATTGCTAGTGAGTTCATTTTAGTGAGACTCAGCTCTAGATCTAAGCTGGGTAAAATATATGCGATGACCTTTGACTTTCCCTGAATTATAGTCCTGTTAACACAGAATCGTACTCTATAATATAGGCGACAGATAAGGCAATAAACATTAGAGTTTCATTCAAAAAAAATTTTAATTTCTTGGAACCTTTCCTCTCTTCCTGACGACTTTGATAGTAACAACACACGGATAAACCGATAGGTTGATGGAAGGAACTATGAAACGCACGCTTAAGTCTGTTCTTACTATTTCTGTTTTAGCTGCTACTGCGATCGCGCCTGCGCTCCTGTCTGCTGGTAGTGTTTCTGCTAAACCGGCGGGAACTGATGCCAATTACATTGGTGGTGGTGTATCAGCAGGTGTAACCAATGGTGGACAACAGGGAGATGCTGCTAATGTAGGCGGTAACATTCAAGGTCGTATCACAACTTCAAAAGCTCCCATCTCAGTACGAGGTTCTGTCCTATTCAATGACAATACTAGCGCCATCATTCCCATGGTTTCCTATGATGTGCCCGTCACGAATAATGCCAACGTTTATGTAGGTGGCGGCTATTCTTTCGTAGAAAAGGATGGAAAACCCTCCCCTCTGGGTAACCAAGATGCCCCTGTAGTAGCCGTCGGAGCTGAAGCGCAACTGGGTCAAAACATTGTTGTCTATGGCGATACCAAGCTGGGCATCAATGCTTATCAAAATAGCCCTGCTTCTGCTGTTAGCGTCCAAGCTGGTGCAGGCTTCCGCTTCTAAAGCCCTTGAGCCGTCGTCCACGGGTAATAGGGAATGATGAGTGGAAAAAACTACCTATTACCCAAGGGCTTTCAATAGCTTCCTAGTTCTCACGTTCTCAAAAAAATTCATATTGGGTAATGGGTAATGGGTAATGGGAACGTCTTTCCCATTACCATCTTCGTGACGACACTTATTTAATCGATTACCCTTAGCCATCCTCTACGGGATGCATGCAACAATCGTCTAATTAAGCGATTTTGTTGGGTATTTAGAGAAGAATCACGACTAAGCCGCTGAAGTTGATGGAGTTGCGTGCGAGAGATACGACGAGAACAAAGAGACTGGCTGTATATCTGTATTAGCCCTGTAGAGAAGTCAATGGGTGAACGCATAATCCTAAAACTCGATTAATTTCAGACTTTAATAAAACGTAATCAATTTAGCTCTAGCTTTAGGTACAGTGTGGATTTTCTGTGAATAGAGATCTTCTGCCAACGGAGGGATTTATAAAACAGGCTCTGATAATTTTATTGAAGATGTTTGCCCATTGTTCTAGACCTGAGCTAACGTCAACAGCTACTAATTAAGTAAGGTCAAAAAGTATGAATAAATTAAACTTTTTTGGAGCACAATAGATCGAGTTACAGCGACGCTCTTTACTCGATTGTCTTTAGCACTTCTCTTTGAACTGTTCGCAACTGTTTGACCGAGCCGACCTGTTAGGCCTATTTTCCTATCGAAAAGCCAACTGTACCGCCTCTAATCTAGAGCTAGTAGTTTTGACCGTTGACGACCATCGAGCCGACTTGAGAATTTCTAGGGCTGTCAAGCAGATTAGAAAAGGTAGTATTAGGATAAAGAGATAGATTTAGCATAATTCCGACCGATTTACCGGTAATATTGTTAACTTGTCAAAACTTGTGGCTCCAATGGTTCAATCTCAGACTTCCCCCACTATCCGCAAACTGTCTAAAGTAGAAGGCATCAAAGAACGCAGTAACTTCTTGCGCGAACCAGTGGCGACAGAGTTGCGGCAAGACACCACTCACTTTAGTGAAGACGGTGTTCAACTTCTAAAGTTTCATGGGTCTTACCAGCAGGACAACCGGGACAATCGGGTTAAAGGACAAGAAAAAGACTACCAATTCATGCTTCGCACCCGCAGTCCTGGTGGGTTTATACCGCCCCAGCTCTATCTAGCGCTCGATCGCTTATCCCAAGAATACGGCAACCATACGCTTCGGGCTACGACTCGTCAAGGCTTCCAGCTTCACGGCATCCTGAAGAAGAATTTAAAAGACGCGATCGCCTCCATTATCCGTAATATGGGTTCGACCTTATCCGCTTGTGGTGACGTGAACCGCAACGTGATGGCTCCCCCAGCCCCCTTCAAGAATCGTCCAGAGTATGAGTACGCCTGGGAATATGCCGATAATATCGCCGATCTGCTCAAACCTCAAACAGGTGCTTATTACGAGATTTGGCTGGATGGCGAAAAGGCAATCAGCGCGGAAGAAAACCCTGAAGTCAAGGCAGCACGGCAGCGCAATATCAACGGCACCAACATTCCAGACTCCGAGGAACCCATCTACGGCACCCATTACATGCCCCGGAAGTTTAAGTGTGCGGTGACAGTACCGGGGGATAATTCCGTTGACCTCTACACTCAAGATGTGAGCTTAGTTGTCATTACCAACACTCGGGGAGAACTCGAAGGCTTTAATGTTCTAGCGGGTGGAGGATTAGGACGGACTCACAATAAAGAGGATACGTTTGCGCGGATGGCGGATGCCATTGGCTATGTATCGAAAGAGGATGTCTACGACTTGGTGAAAGCGATTGTCGCGACGCAACGCGACTATGGCGATCGCACTGACCGCCGTCATGCCAGAATGAAGTACTTACTCAACGATTGGGGAGTTGATAAGTTCCGAGAAACTGTTGAAGGTTACTTCGGCAAGAAAATCGAACCTTACAAACCGCTACCAGCCTTTAAGTATCACGATTACCTGGGATGGAACGAGCAGGGCGATGGCAAGCTTTTCCTGGGAATTTCGATTGATAATGGTCGGATTAAAGATGAAGGGACGTTCCGACTCAAAACAGCCCTGCGGGAAATTATCGAGCAGTTTTCTCTCCCGATGCGGCTGACACCCAGCCAAAATGTCCTGATTTATGAGATTGAACCCTCACAGCAGCTAGCCATTCAGCAGATTCTCGATCGCCACGGCGTTCACATCTCTCCCGAAAGCATCGAACCCTTGGTGCGCTACTCAATGGCGTGTCCAGCGCTACCAACTTGTGGGTTGGCAATTACCGAATCAGAACGAGCACTTCCTGGCGTACTTCAGCGGATTCGGACACTCTTGGACAAACTGGGTTTACAAAACGAGCATTTTGTGGTTAGGTCTACGGGTTGCCCCAATGGTTGTGCTAGACCTTATATGGCAGAGTTGGGGTTTGTTGGCAGTGCGCCGGACTCTTATCAAGTTTGGTTAGGCGGTTCGCCTGCTCAGACGCGGTTGGCACAACCTTATGTCGATCGGATGCCGATGCATGAGTTGGAATCGTTCTTAGAACCGATTCTTGTCTTCTTCAAAAAAGAACGTGAAGCCGGAGAGAGTTTCGGTGATTTTTGCGATCGCGTGGGGTTTGAAGCAATTCGCGACTTTACCGTCACCTACGAGTCTCCAAAGCTCGACGAGCAGTCCGATACTGGCTTAGTCAATGAGGCGATTAAACCCGATCCATCTGCGGTATCCGTTAGCAATAAAGTCCGGTATCGGATTGGCGTGCGCGATGAACTTTACAACCGGGTGAAAGAGGCTGCGGCTAAGCAAGGGAAGTCGATGACTCAGCTTGCAGCAGAAGCCTTGGAAGCTTACTTGAAGGAAACTGACAACGGTTAATCTGTGTAAAACCAAAGCTGGGTTGCCATCGATTCTTACGCGATCGGTGGCAATTTTTTTCGGCTAGAACAGCAATTCCCGGAGAACGAAGATTCAGATATAGCATTTCTCAGTTGTGTGAAGTACAGCAGAAAAACCTAACCCCCAACCCCTTCCCTGCAAGGGAAGGGGAGTAAGAATCAAAGCCTCTCTCCTCGTAGGAGAGAGGTTTTCCAGAGAGGTCAAAATGTACCGCATCCAACCAAGAACCGCTATATAAAATCTTGGGTTTCCCTAAAATTTACTGCTATCTTTAGCAATTGCTACTTCAAATTCCTCTAACGCCTGCACGCTACCCACCTGCCACGCTCGTTCCACTGTCATGGGAACCAGCCGAGTCAGAGGGATATCTGGGAAGGTAGGACTGGTATCCGAGTTGACGTACTTTCCCTCCCTCAACAAATAGATGCTGAGCCTACCGCGATCGTAGATCCACAGTTCTGGAACAGCAATCGCTTCATAGGCATCAAGGGTCGTTTTAGAGGTAACATCTGTTTCAATTGCCAGATCGGGGGGAGGATCGTCAGGTTCGAGTCTGCGATGACCGATCATTTGCTGGTAATTCTGGATGTAGAAGCAAGCATCAGGTTCAACTCCTGCTGTATTCTCCCGCTTAAAGGTGGTTGAACCAAAGGGTTGGTATCGGATACCTTTTGCTTTCAGCAAAGTTTTCACAATATCAGAGATTAGATCTCTAGGAACTTCGTGTTCGGGTAGAGGAACCACAATTTCTAACGTACCTTTGCTGTAAGCAATTCGTGCAGACCGCTTTTCGCCCATTTCCTGCAAGAAGGACTCAAATTCCTCCCATGTCACATTTGGGATAGTCACTGCACTACCGGGAGCTAGCTGCATCTGACTAACAGGTTTAACAACGGGGAATACAGCAGTCATATCGCTTAGAGTACACAGTGCATTAGCTTTAGAGTAGCGTACTAGCTTGCTACTGCAACGTAGCACCTAAGACTTATATATGTGGCTCACTGCTAATGTAGTCAACTCCTGAGAGGGTACATCCAGCACTAGTTTGCCCGCTTGAATGCCGAGAATGCGATCGCTATATTGCTTCGCCAAGTCAACTTGGTGCAGATTACAAATAACCGTTAATCCGGCTTCCTGACAAAGCGATCGCAATAAACTGAGAACAGCATGAGCTGTTTTGATGTCAAGACTGGCAACAGGTTCATCAGCTAAAATTAAACACGCTCGTTGAGTCAAAGCCCGAGCGATCGCGACTCGCTGTTGTTGACCTCCAGAAAGGCGATCGGCACGTTGAAACGCCACATCCAGCAGTTGCACTCGTTCTAACGCCGCCATCCCTTCCTTCAGTAAACTATTCGGAAAACGTCCCAACCAACAGCGCCACAAGGGTAATTCTTGCAAGCGTCCTCCCAGACAATTTTCTAAAGCACTGCGACGGCGAACCAGGTTAAATTGTTGAGCGATCGTGGCAATTTGAGCGCGAGCTTGTCGCAACTCTTTAGCAGAACAAGCCGTTAAATCTTGCCCCTGAAACCACACCCGCCC
>DATNPC010000574.1:0-4081 GCA_036703375.1 Allocoleopsis sp. | reverse complement strand
CGTAGGGGCACGACATGTCGTGCCCTTACAACCCCCGGAACAACCGGCGAATCGGGCGCTGCAAGTTTTATTTATGGCAACCTCGCCCTTGGGGGTGAAACCTGAACTGCAATTTGAGGCGGAAGAAGGGCGGATACTGGAGGCGACGGCGCGGCAACCGTTGGCGCTGGTGGTGGAAGAAAGCGGCTGTTTGACGGAGTTGGGGTATTTAATCGACGATTACGGCCAGGGGTATTTTGATGTCTTGCATCTGACGGGACATGCAACGATTACGGAAGCGGGGGAACCTCGGTTTTATACGGAAACGGAGACGGGGGAACTTTATCTGGCGAGTGCAGCCGATATCGCCCGAAGTCTGAAATCTCGCTTACCCAAACTGATTTTCCTGTCGGGTTGTCGCACGGGACAAGGAGGGAATGCGGGGGCAATGCCTTCGCTGGCAGAGGGGTTGCTGAAGTTGGGGGCAAAGGCGGTTTTGGGTTGGGGGCAGACGGTGTTAGATACGGATGCGACTGCGGCTGCTGCTGCGTTGTATGGGGCGTTGGCGGCAGGGTATGAGGTGACGGAGGCGTTATCTGGGACGTATCAGGAGTTAATTCGGCAGCAGGCGCGAGATTGGCATTTGTTGCGGTTGTATGTAGGGAGGGCGTTACCGGGGCAGTTGGTGACACCGTTGCGAACTCGTGGGCGAAAACCAGCACCTAAACCTTCGGTGGCGGAACAGTTTTTAGATATTGATACGCGACAGGTAAAGGTTGCTTCACGGGGGAGTTTTGTCGGGCGCAGGCGGCAGTTGCAGAATTGTTTGAGGGCGCTGCGTGGGGTAGCCCCCCTAACCCCCCAACTTTGGGGGGGACAAGAAGCAGGACAGAATCTTACTCCCCCCAGAATTGGGGGGCAGGGGGGGCAATGCCTGGGTGTATTGATTCATGGCATGGGAGGGTTGGGGAAGAGTACGTTAGCCGCGAGATTGTGTGACAGACTGCCGGAGTTTGAACGGATTGTTTGGGTGGGGAGAGTGGATGAAGGCAGTTTGGTGAAGCGGTTGTCGGAGAAGTTACCCAAGGAATTGCGGCAAGTTCTACAGTCTTATGATGATGAGTTGAAATTCCGGCTACGGGATGTGTTCGAGGTGTTGGAAGAGGGGGCGGATTTAGAAAAAAAGTGTAATCGCCTCTCTGCTTTTGGGGTAAATTCTCCGGTGGATGAAGCGTTACGGGAGAAGGCGCTGCGGTTGGCGGATGGGAATCCTCGGTTGTTGGAATGGTTGGATAAGGTGCTGCTGAATTTAGATCCCCCCCAACCCCGCTTAAAAAGGGAGGAGAAAAATACAGTGGCGGAGATTTTGGCGCGGTTGGAAACGAATCCTGTGGAATTGCGGGAGAAAGTTCTGGCGAAGTCGCTGTTAGAACAAATCGATAAAACGTTAGCGGAGATATTGCGGCGGGGATTGGTGTACGAGTTGCCCGTACCGAGGGAGGCAATCGTTGCCGTCTGTGCAGAAATTCCCAATCTCGAACCGCAGATGAATCGGGCAGTGGCGTTGGGATTATTGGAAGTTAGTCCAGATGCATCACTGCGAGTGCCGTGTATTTTGCCCCTGAAGTTACCGGAAGATGCCGAAACTTTGTACAGGCAAGCGGCTGAGGTGCTGTATCACCTTTGGTTAGAGCAGACGAAGGCTATAACAGTGTTTCATTTACAGGAAGCTCGTCAACTGGCTTTGCAAGCCAATGAAGAATTTTTAGCTGATGAGATTCACAGGAAGTGGATTGAATATTACAAAACTCTTCCCAGCTATGGGCGACTTGATTTCACTAATCCTCTTAATTCAATGTATCTTGATTTCTAATCATCTAAAGCAAGGCAACGACTTTGCACGAACTGGGTAGCTCAAAGCCAACTCTGGAGAAATCGAACAAGCGATCGCACTTCTAGAAATCACGATTTCCGTGTAATTTAGTGCAGGCTGGCTATTTCATTCACGACGATATTACCCGATCGCTCAATCCAGACTAAGATGCTACAAGACCTCAACCTTCGCGCTCCAATCGCCATTAGTTTAGGTGCGATCGCTGGCGCGCTCTCGCGCTACTATCTTACCCTTTGGTTCTTTCAACGGTTCGGTACCGCTTTTCCCTACGGAACTTTTTTCATTAATTTGACGGGCTGCTTGGTTATGGGATTTTTCGTCACCTTTTCCTTAGAACGGGTAGCGATAACTTCCCCAGAGATAAGGTTAATGGTAACAACTGGCTTTTTAGGTGCTTATACGACATTTTCCACCTATGGCCTAGAGAGCAATAACTTACTGCGCGAGCGCAATTTTCCTGCCTTCAGCCTTTACTGGGCAGGCAGTGCAATCCTCGGCCTGATCTGCGTTCAACTTGGCGCTATCCTCGCTCGATTAGGAAAATAGCAAAAGGCAGAAGGCATAGGGCAGAAGGCAGAAGTGGGTGTATTCCACTCAAGTGAGAACCGCTATATCAAGTGCTGGGTTTCGTTTCTCAACTCAGCCTACAGAGTTGACATGTGAAAATACGGAGCCTACCCAAAATTGATGCAGGCTACCGTTTTTTGTGTGAAAGGGTTGCTTAAAAACGCGATCGCATCCCTACTTCCAGCTACCGAATTACTTCCAGCTTCTCAATGGTGAAAGCACGTTCTTCATCAGCCATCTGAGCGCTGTAATCGATATTAACGTCTGTTGGGTAGCCGAGGGTAGAGTTAAAGGTGACTGAAACGCGGTGTGCATCTTTTGCGATCGCATCTCTCACCAGGTTAAAAGCTTTCGGAACCGAATCGTACTCTTTGAAGAATTCTGCATTCACTGGTTTTCCGGTACTCGCTGAAACAATCGACGCGACTCTACCATTACGAACTTCAACAATTACGGGTTGCCTCACTTCCGGCGCACAGAAGCAACTCACGCGTAGCGTGTAGCGATAATTGGTAATATTTCGCTCTCTCCACTTCTGCCAGTTTCGCAGCAACTGTACCTGAGCAGGATTTGAACTCGCTACAGTTGGTGTTTTTCCTTGGCCCAACACCGCTAAATCGGCTCTTGCATCAGACAGTGCTTTTGTGCCACTACATGACCCAGTTTGCAATTTATTGTCCTGACTTGAAGCGTAGACGAGATACTCTTTCCCTGCTTCAAACGAGTAGCCGCAACTCGCACTAGAACTAGAGGTTGTTATTGTTAGCTTTTTCTGATTCGTTCCCTTCCAAGTTTTTGAAACCTCGAAAGTTACTCGATTTGATTCAGAAGGATTTGAAGATTTATCAATCTCAATAACTTTTCCCGAAAAAACGGCATTCGATCGCTCCAAACTCTGTTGAGGTGTGGTTGGTGCACATTTACAAGCCATTACCGCATTAGCACCTAAAAGAAATAAGCTAGTTCCCAGAAGTAAAATCTTTTTCATGGTCTACGCCTCACAAAAGTCCCCTAATTGCAGTCGATTCTTGCTCAGTCGTTATGACGAGTGAGCAAAAATGTTTTGCCTGCAACTAAGGCATCGACTTATCGTACCGACTCAAAGTTCCATCCCTGAACTCTATCTAGAAAATAAGGCAGAAGGCAGAAGAGATAAGAATTTTCATTCCTTCTAGGCTGGGTACTGCCGATTAGTATGGTTTCAAGGCTGTTTAGTTCAGATTTGGCCGTTCACAATGCAGCAAGCAAACCCTCCTATCGTAAAAGACTTAGTACTCATTGGTGGCGGGCATACACATGCGATCGCGCTTAGGATGTTCGGTATGAAACCGTTGCCGGGAGTCCGTATCACCCTAATTACTGACACCTCCCATACACCCTATTCGGGAATGCTACCCGGCCACGTTGCAGGCTTCTATAACTTCGATGAATGCCACATTGACTTGCGTCGTCTCGCTGGATTTGCACAAGCGCAACTGTATCTCGACACGGCAGTCGGTTTGGACTTAGAACATCGCAAAGTATTCTGTGCCAACCATCCCCCTGTCGCATTCGACTACTTATCGATTGATATTGGTAGCACTCCGGCGAAAAATTCTGTACCAGGAGCAACCGAATACGCGATTCCCGCTAAACCCGTCT
>DATNPC010000573.1:0-11215 GCA_036703375.1 Allocoleopsis sp. | reverse complement strand
ATGGTCATCCGGACTCGCCGCTCATTTTTGATGAATCATTTCGTCCAAAACCCGCCTACAATGCCTTAATTGAAGTACTCAGGAAGCATTTAAACACTGAGTAGTGACCAGTTATCGTAAAAGGCAGAGGGCAGAAGGCAGATTACTGGTTTGTAAGTCCTATCAAACCACTCGATTGCTATGGATACACTCCCGATACCAATCAAAACTTGCTTTGGGAATCCGCTTCTGCGTCGGGTAATCGATATAAGTGATGCCAAAACGTCGATCGTATCCCCACGCCCACTCAAAGTTATCCATCAAACTCCAGACAAAATAACCTTTGAGCGGATATCCTTCACTCACGGCACGATGCGCGGACTTCAAGTGCTGGCGTAAATACATAATTCGATCGGTATCAATTACCTCCCCATTCGCATTCACCTCATCATCGGCCGCACAGCCATTTTCCGTAATCAAAATCGGCAAATCCTGACGCCCCAGTGTCTCGCTAATATGACGAATGCCCCAATAAAGACACTCCGGTACAATATTCAGCCAAGGCATATGCATGCGTGGGTAGCCTTTGGGCAAGTCAAGAAATTCATATCCTGGTTCATTGTCAACCGCACGGACATAAGTACCGGAGTAGATGTTAAAACCTAAGGCGTCCAAGGGCTGATGAATCGTTGCCAAGTCTCCCTCTTGAATATCCGGTGCATTGGTTCCTAACTGTTCCAGCAAAGCAGCGCTATAAGCACCTGTGAGGGCAGGAAAAATGATGCCACCATTTTGTCCGCAGGTGTGAAACGCTTGTTTTGCCGCTTCGATATGAATCGGTGACTCATTAATCGGAACGGTGACGGAAAAGTTATCGACTAATGCAACCGAACAAGGCACGGGTGAAGCACTGCGAATGGCCTGACAACCTAATCCATGAGCGAGTAGAGCGTGGTGAGAAGTTTGCCACACCTGTTTGAGCGAGTCCACCCGTTTGCCTGGGGCGTGAGGCGGTTCCTCATCCACGGCATAGCCCATGTGAGTGAAGCAGGGAATTTCGTTAATCGTCATCCAATGGGTAATGCGATCGCCTAACCGACTCACCACTGCTGTAACATAATCAGCATAATCAAACGCTATTTGCCGACTTTGCCAAGAACCATATAAGTCGTCCAGCGCTTGCGGAGAGTCCCAATGGAACAGAGTGGCATGGGGAGTAATATCATGCTTTCGCAAGCAGTCCACTAAGCGCTTGTAGAAATCAATGCCTGGTTCGTTGACGGTTCCTCTGCTTTCTGGAATGATGCGCGGCCAAGCAATGCTGAAGCGATAATGCTTGATGCCGAGTTGAACCATCAACTCTATGTCTTGTTCGTAGCGATGATAATGGTCGCACGCGATCGCACCTGTATCCCCATTGAGGACTCGTCCGGGAGTCGCACTAAAGGTATCCCATACGCTAGGTTGGCGGCCTCCAGCCTCTCGCGCCCCTTCAACCTGGTAAGAGGCGGTTGCCGCACCCCACATGAAATCTTCCGGGAATTGGTAGCTACTCATTGTGAATATTTGACTCGGCTCAAGGCATTTTACCTAAAGCTGACGAGGAGAGATTTTTTTCTTGAAGGGAATCTCTCCGGTTGAATGGGCGCGATCGCTTCTACAGCAGTTCCGTACTATCCCACAACTGAGGGCATTCTTCAATGATTCTCCCACTTTTGTATCGATAATGTGTAATTTAGAATCCACCTATTATTACTTAACTTTCTCCTATTCCCCAACGCGATCGCATAACTTCGCTCAATCTTGACTTCTAGCCACTGCTTTATTTTTTGCTAATATAATAGTTTAAGAGCTTCTTCACTACAGTTTATTTATTTCAAATCCTGTAAAAGAAAGAAGACAAGGAAAAAATTTACACGCATTCCAAGCGGTCATGAGTACGGCTATATAGCCCTATTGGTAGCGAAAATCTAATCTACTCATTATGTCAAAAATTAACTGGAGATAATACAGGCTCAACTATGCCCAATCACGTCGTATACATCATTATGGATAGCTGTCGTTATGATAGCTACCAAGCTGCATCAACCCCGAATATGGATCGGATTGGTCAAGCTGAATGCCGTTACAGTTATGCATCTTGGACATCTCCTTCCCACTATGCTCTGCTCATGGGGATGATTCCTCACACAAGTCCACGCGGTGTATTTGCCTCCGAAGTGTATAAACAGGAATTTGTGAAATGGGTCGATCGGCTAGGAATTCCTAATTTATCATTCAAAACCTTTGTTCCTCAGCTGTCTTTACCAAAAGTTTTGAAAGACCAAGGATACCGAACAATTGGTAGGGTTTCGCTGCCCGTTCTCAACCAGTTTACGAGTATTAATAAGTACTTTGATGACTATGTATTGATGGCAAATCACAATGATTTTGCTTCCATGGTTCGCGAAATTGAATTTCCCGACCGAGAACCTCGATTTTACTTTCTCAATTTAGGCGAAACTCACTATCCCTACATGCTTGAAGGCGAAGATTTGCCTCACATTTCTGGAGTGCATGGGGTTTTTAAAAAAATGGATGAATTTTTGCTAGCTGGTTCGCAAGGGGAGGAAAACAGCCAATTCTTCGACCGTGAAGCAATGGAGCGCTTGCATAAGCAGCAAGTCAAATGTGTCGAATATATCGATGGACTCTTAGGCGACCTATTCAGTAAATGCCCGCCCAATACTCACATTATTTTAACTGCCGATCACGGAGAGTTGTTCGGAGAAGATGGTTACTTCGGTCACGGTCCTATCATGCATGAAAAATGTTTCGAGGTTCCTTTTCTAGAAGGATTATGTCCCGCGTAGAATTTCTGTACTTCCTCGCTCTGCAACCGCTTCAAACCACCTCTTTGCCTCAATAATCTGGACGAGCGATTGCTCCTATATAGCCAAATTCTCGGAGCTTAGATAAGACCTTAGACACGCTCTCTTCAAGAGTTTCTAGGTCGGTTCTACACTCGACTTCAGGTTGGAGGGGAGGTTCATAAGGGTCATCTACCCCTGTAAAGTTCTTAATCTCACCGGCGCGAGCTTTCTTATAGAGTCCTTTTACATCTCGTTGCTCGCAAACGGCTAGGGGAGCATTAACATACACTTCCACAAAATTAACAATCTGCTGTCTTACTTCTTCTCGGATTTCCCGGTATGGGGATATAGCTGAAACTAAAACAATAACCTGATTGCGAGTGAGCAGATTGGCAACAAAGCCAACACGACGGATGTTCTCGTCTCGGTCTTCTTTGCTGAATCCTAACCCTTTAGTTAGATGCTGGCGTACTATATCGCCATCTAGAATTTCAACTCTGTAGCCATGGGACTTTAGCTCCTGTTCTACAGCACGGCTGATTGTAGTTTTACCGGCTCCGCTCAATCCGGTAAACCATACTGTTACCCCAGGTTGTTGATATTGCCTCAACTCCATCAAGCCTTCAGCAATAGCCTCAGTCATTAGCTCTCCTTTTCAGTAATCGGGTAACCCCTAGTATGACAAATCATTTTAGTTATATCGCTTTACACGATCTTTACAAACTTTTGGGAAACTTTTGCATAATACATCCTTTCCAACGGGAAGAATAACTTATAGATACCTTGTAGATGGGTGAGATTAAGTACGTTGAATCCAGTTTAACTTGCATTAAACAATACTCGTCTGAACTAATACGCTTTAAGGCAACCGAACAACAAACGAGAGCTGAACTTGATGAGCAGAGCACAATCTCGTCCACACCTATAAAAGGAACTCTGATCGAGGCGGAGAGGTCTGTGGAGGATACATGACTCGATTCAACCTTGGTTGTGAAGTTGTGTAAAATCTACGGGAAACATGGAGGCTCCTATGTAGGATACATGACTTCGTATCAGCGTCCTTCTAGCAAAGTCGTCTACTCAACTCGTCTCTAGACTCCACCAGGTCAATGCTCATGAATTCATTCACATGTGTGTCCTTTAGTCCTATCGAACTCAGTCATCCTAGTTTGGCCGTCGCAACTACGCGCTCAGGTGGCATTGGGGTGCTAGATAGAGAATTTTGCAGCGATCGCGATTTAGACAAAGCGACGAGAAATTTGGACAAGCTTATAGAATTAGTCGATGAGCTTGCTGCTGTGGGGTTGCGTTTAAAGGTCGATCAGATTGCAAGTAGCCAAAAACTCCTAGAGCGGCTATGCACCCGTCCCCATTGGATAATTTTATGTGGGTGGACGCCCCAGTCCCTAGCGGAGAGGCTCGCAACGTTACCCGCTAGCTCATCTCGCCAACTCGTACTAGAAGTAACCGATATCGAGCAGGCGTTAGCTCTATCCCCTCAAATCCAATCCGGGCGAGGAGGCGTTGATGGGCTGATTGCCAAGGGACATGAGAGTGGCGGCTGGGTTGGAGAGGATTCTGCGTTCGTACTGACCCAAAAACTTCTGGAAAAACAGTCGTTGCCCATTTACGTTCAGGGCGGTATTGGTATTCATACAGTAGCAGCTTGCTATGCTGCCGGAGCGGGGGGTGTTGTCCTAGACGATCAACTCTGGCTGATGCCCGAATCTCCCCTTCCGGTTGAATGGCAAAGCTACCTCAATAAGTTGAACGGCCAAGAAGCGATTGTGATTGGGGAGAGACTGTCTCAGGGCTGTCGCGTTTTATCTCGTCCCGGTTTTCAGTCGATTTCGGCGTTGCAGAAGTTAGCCGAACAGGTAGAACTTGCACAAGCGGTTTCAGATAACCCAACGGCCGAACCTCCAAAATCCAAATTCCAAAATCTAAAATCTATCGATTGGCAACAACAAGCTCAATCCTGGCTAGGCTGGGGAACGCCCGGAACAGTGGCATGGCCGATGGGCCAAGCCGTTGGCATCGCCGCCTCGATTCGCGATCGCTACAAGACAACGGGTAGATTTGTACAAGCACTGCTCCAGGCGAGTCGAGAGCATGTCAAAATTGCTCAAAAACTCCAACCCTTAGGTTCAAATGCGCCGCTAGCGGTCTCTCACGGGACAAAATATCCCATTGTGCAAGGTCCCATGACTCGCGTCAGCGATACAGCAGAGTTTGCGAATGCCGTTTCCCAGGCTGGGGGCTTGCCACTCCTCGCTTTAGCACTCATGCGGGGCGAGCAAGTTCAACAGCTATTGCAAAAAACCAAAACCTTACTCGGCGATCGCTTTTGGGGAATTGGGATTCTCGGTTTTGTTCCTCAAGCCGTGCGAGAAGAACAGCTCAAAGCCGTGAAAGCCGTTCAGCCACCGTTTGCCTTAATTGCTGGGGGACGACCCGATCAAGCCGCCCACTTAGAAGCCCAAGGCATTGCCACCTATCTCCACGTCCCCGTTCCCACGCTACTGCAAATGTTTTTAGAACAGGGAGCGCGGCGATTTATCTTTGAAGGACGGGAATGCGGCGGACATGTCGGCCCCTTGAGCAGCTTTTTGCTGTGGGAAAGCACGATCGAAACTCTTTTAAAAGAAGTGCCCAAGGGGGCAGAATCAGAAATACACGTTCTGTTTGCCGGAGGTATACACGACGCTCGCTCGGCAGCGATGGTGAGTGCGATGGCCGCTCCCCTGGCAGAACGCGGGATGCGAATTGGCGTCCTGATGGGGAGTGCTTACCTGTTCACCGAAGAGGCAGTTTCCTGCGGCGCAATTGTCAAAGAATTTCAAGAGCAAGCGATCGCCTGTACTCGTACCGTGAATCTGGAGACTGGGCCGGGTCATGCTAACCGCTGTGCCATTACACCCTTCGCTCACGAATTCTACGCTACTCGCCGACATTTGCTAGCGAATGGCAGCTCTCCTGAAGAGATTAAAAATGCGTTGGAAGATTTGACGCTAGGTCGTCTGCGAATTGCCTCTAAAGGCTTAGTAAGAGATTCAGGAGGTCAAATTGTTACCGTCGAGACAGAGCAACAGATGCGCGACGGCATGTACATGATTGGTCAAGTGGCAACCTTGCGGGACAAAGCTTGCAGCATTCAGGACTTACATGAAAACGTTTCGGAGGGTAGTACCAATCTGTTAGCCGCTCTTGCTGTTGACTTACCCGCTCAATCAGACGAAGCAGTCACTCGACCCTCTGATATTGCCATTATTGGCATTGCTACATTACTCCCCCAAGCCCAGCATCCCGAACAATTTTGGGGAAACATCCTCCAAAAGGTAGATGCCATTACCGAAATTCCCGCCTCGCGGTGGGATTGGCGTTTGTATTATGATTCAGACCGCCATGCTCGCGACAAAATCTATTCCAAGTGGGGGGGATTTATCGACGAGGTGCCATTTGACCCAATGCGCTTCGGCATTCCGCCGAAGTCGCTCAAATCGATCGAGCCGCTACAACTGCTGGCGTTAGAAACAGTACGACGAGCCTTAGACGATGCGGGGTTGGCGTCGGGTGAGTTCGATCGCGAAAATACATCTGTGATTTTAGGTGCAGGTGGAGGCATTGCCGATTTAGGTCAGCAATATGCGACGCGATCGGAAATTCCTCGCATGGTTGATGCACCATCCGAGCAGGTTTGGGAGCGCTTACCTGAATGGACAGAGGAATCGTTTCCAGGTTTGCTGCTCAATGTGATAGCCGGTCGAGTCGCTAACCGATTAGATTTTGGTGGGTCGAACTTTACAGTAGACGCCGCTTGTGCGTCCTCTCTAGCAGCCGTCGATTTAGCGGTGAAAGAACTGGAAAGCGGCCGCAGCAATGTCGCGATTGCTGGCGGTGTCGATACCGTCCAAAGCCCCTTTGCTTACATGTGTTTCAGCAAAACCCAGGCTCTCTCACCTCAGGGGAAAGTACGAACGTTTGATAAGAATGCGGATGGAATCGTCATCAGCGAGGGCATTGCGGTTGTCGTGCTCAAACGACTGGCCGATGCCGAGCGAGATGGCGATCGCATTTATGCTGTGATTAAGGCTGTAGCTGGCTCTAGCGATGGCAAAGCCTTGGGCATGACGGCCCCTCTGCCCGCCGGACAGAGGCGTGCCTTAAACCGTGCGTATAAAAAAGCTGGCTTTTCACCGAAAACGCTGGGACTGTATGAAGCCCATGGGACGGGAACCGTAGCGGGTGATAGAGCTGAGATCGAAACCATCGTCAGTACGCTCAAAAGCGATGAAGCGGCGAGTTCGTCCTGCGCTATAGGCTCGGTGAAGACGATCGTCGGTCACACCAAGAGTACCGCAGGAATCGCCGGTTTAGTTAAAGTCGCTCTGTCGTTACACCACAAAGTCCTACCACCTCATGTTGGTATCGAGGAACCGCTCGATGCGATCGCGGATGCAGAAAGTCCCGTATATCTTTTAAAAGAAGCTCAGCCTTGGTTGCGTCGGCCTGACTATCCCCGTCGGGCGAGCGTGAGCGCCTTTGGGTTTGGCGGAACCAATTTTCATGCCGTGCTGGAGGAGTACCAAGGCCAATTGAAGGAGACTGGGATTGGTGCCGACGCCTGGCCGTGCGAACTGCTAGTTTGGCGCAAGCCTAACCGCGAAGCATTAACCGAAGACGTTCGCTTCTTACTGACTGCCTTAGAATCTGGTGCCGAACCTCGATTACCCGATTTGGCTTACACCTTAGCCAAACAAGCTGCCAGCAGCCAAAACTGTAGCACCAGCTTGACAGTCGTCGTCTCGAATCTAGAGCAGTTAAAGCAAGCTCTCCAATTCACTCTGTCGCATTTAGAAGGGACGAACTCTCACCCCCTACCACCGCATATTCAGCTGGGATGGGACACGCCCAAAACCAAGTCGAGGATCGCCTTTCTTTTCCCAGGACAAGGAGCGCAATATCCGGACATGGCGCGGGAAGTCGCGCTGTATTTCCAGGAAATGCGCCAAGCTCTGGAATTTGCGGACAAGCAGTTGCAGTCTCATCTGCCCAAGTTACTCAGCCAATTCATTTTTCCACCGAGCGCCTATTGTGACGCTGATGAGGTGCACAACCAACAGCAACTCACGGATACCCAGATCGCTCAACCTGCCATTGGCGCAGTCGAGTCTGGCTATCTCGAAATCATCACGAAGCTAGGCCTCAAAGCCGACATGGTGGCCGGACATAGTTATGGAGAGTATGCCGCTCTCTATGCAGCGGGCGTCTTATCGCGAGAAGCATTTATCACCCTTTCTGCCACGAGAGGTCGGGTGATGGCAACGGCTTGTGAAGCGTCTGATGGTGCCATGGCTGCCGTGCAAATTACCCGCGAAGATTTGCTCCAACGGATTAGCCAGTGTCGGAAAGTCGTCCTGGCGAATCACAATGCTCCCCTCCAGTCCGTGATTTCCGGCGAACGCGAGGAAGTCGAACACATCGTCGATAGTCTGAATGTCGTAGGAATTATGGCGCGGATGCTGCCCGTGGCTGGAGCCTTCCACTCCGCCTTGGTCGAGTCCGCGCAAGAAGCATTGGCACAAGCGATCGCGTCAGCTAAGATAGAAGCGCCTAAAATTCCCGTTTACGCCAACGCCACCGCACGTCCCTACAAGAACGACATTGATGCAATTCGCCAGCAGCTATCCCAACATGTCGTCTCGCCCGTCGAGTTTGTCGGGCAAATTAACGCCATGTATAACGATGGGGCGCGAATTTTCGTGGAAGTGGGTCCCAAGAGTATCTTGACGAAACTCGTCAGCAAAATTCTGGAGGACAGGAAGCATACCGTTGTCTCCCTAGACGGTCAAGGCGGCACACTTAAAGGCCTACTGCAAGCGTTAGGAACCTTGCTCGTGCGGGGAGTTGACATCCAGTTAACCGCTTTATTTGAAGGGCGTGAGGTTCAGCAGTTAGACTTGTCCAGGTTAGGGGAATTAACGCGAAAACCCGACTTACCGCCCACGACTTGGCTCGTTAATGGAGGTAGCGTCCGCTCTCAAACCGAGGCAATTGGTTACACTGGCAAAATCCCGCCGTTATCCCTGGAAACGGCCGCACAAGCTCGCAAAGAACGAGAAATTAAGCCACACGAGCGTCGGGAAGCCGCCGTGAATAAGACTGTACCTCCTACCGCTGGGCCGACGGTGCCTCCAGCCCAACCTCCAAAACCTGCTTCGGTTAACCCTGTTATTCAATCTACAAGTGCGCTACCGATGTCAATGCCAACGTCTAATGGTACTTCTTACCCTCAAGTTCCACCAGCCTCGCCATCGCATCAACACATGCCGGTTTCGCAGGATGCCGCGTTAGCCGCTTACCAAGCCTACCAACAAACGATGCGTCAATTCTTGTCGGTACAGGAACAAGTGATGCGGCAGTTTCTCGGTGGCGCTCAACCGAACCCAATCGTACCTCCCACTCCAACCCCCACTTCAGCACCTCCCATTCCTACGGCTCGACCGGTTCTACTCAACGGCAACCATAACGGCTACCATAACAGCAATGGTGCCGTGAAACCTCCCACACCCATTGCTGCCCGGAAGGATGTCAGTACTTTCTCCCCTGCACCTGTGCCAGAGGTGATACTCCCTCCCCAGGTAGAACCCGTACCCACCTCAACCCCTGCAACTCCTGCTCCGGCAAGCTCTGCGATACCCGATCGCGCTGAGTTACTGCAAGTATTATTGCAGTTAGTGAGCGATCGCACCGGCTACCCGATTGAAATGCTGGGCTTAGACCAAGACCTAGAAGCTGAATTGGGGATTGACTCGATTAAGCGGGTAGAAATTTTAGGCGCGCTTCAGAAAACATTACCGTCCCCCCTAGCAGCTAGCATTCAAGAGCGAATGGAGAGCTTGACTCGGGTCAAGTCGCTGAACGCTCTACTCGAACAATTGCTGGGATTGAAGAGTGGAGAGGCAGGACGCCAAGATGTGGGAAAGGGGGGACACGGTGATGCTTCTCCACCACCGTCTGCGTCATCGGCTTCCTCCCCCCTCGATAAAACAACGTTAACTCAGACGCTGTTGCGTTTAGTCAGCGATCGCACGGGCTACCCGATCGAAATGCTGGGCTTAGACCAAGACTTAGAAGCCGAATTGGGGATTGACTCGATTAAGCGGGTGGAAATCTTAGGCGCGCTGCAAAAAAGCCTACCCGAACCTCTGGCCGGTAGCGTGCAGTCGAGGATGGAAAGCCTGACTCGCGTCAAGTCGCTGAACAGTTTAATCGAGCAGTTGCTCTCACTCCCCTCTCCCACAACTGCACCTCAGGAGAAAAATGGCTTGGGAAAGTTGACGGCTGGGGGGAGTCGATAGGGCGCTATATCATGCAGGCACGAGTTGAACCGTTGCCTGCGTGCGAGCTGCTCTCTCCCAGCGGATTGTTCCTGATTACTGAAGATGAACTCTCAGTCGCTCCCTACGTAGCAGAGGCATTGCAACACAGGGGAGTCCGCACAGC
This sequence comes from Allocoleopsis sp., assembly GCA_036703375.1. GTDB lineage: Bacteria > Cyanobacteriota > Cyanobacteriia > Cyanobacteriales > Coleofasciculaceae > DATNPC01. The sequence continues at coordinate 878 of DATNPC010000573.1, read as the reverse complement.
CATGATTGCGGCATCTCATTTGCGATCGCCTGACGAGTTAGCTGCTGTAGTGGCTCAACAGCGTCAACTCCACGGTTCTGTTACGGGAATCGTCCACCTAGCCCCCCTTGCCGCTATCTCAATGCCAGATAACCTGGCAGACTGGCGATACTATACTCAAATTCAGTCCAAAAGTTTGTTCCAATTGCTCCATCTGTGTGCATCCGATCTGCAACAAGCCGGACAACAACACCAAGGCTGGGTACTAGCAGCTTCGTTATTTGGCGGTCATTTTGGTCGTCGCCATCCCTCGGGCGTTGGTCTAGCCGCAGGGGGCTGTGGTACGGGGTTATTAAAAACTCTGATTACTGAATGGTCTGGGGTACAGGCTAAAGCGATCGACTTTGACGAGAGTTTGTCTCCCGCCGACATGGCACAGCACATCATGAACGAATTGCTGTTGCCAGGAGGACGGATTGAAGTGGGCTATCCTCAAGGCCAGCGCACGATTTTCCAGACAGTTCCTGCACCGCTAGAAATCAATACAACGTCTCCCCAACTGACTCCCGCAGCGGATTGGGTCGTCTTAGTCACGGGAGGTGCCAGGGGAATTACCGCTGAAATTGTCAGTGAAATGGTGATTCCAGGGATGAGGCTTGTTGTGGTAGGTCGCTCCCCCGAACCGGAAGAGGAATCCCCGACAACGACCGACATTAAGGAGGTCGGAGCACTGCGTCGAGTCTTATTAGACCAGGCGCGATCGCAAGGCTTGTTACCAAAACCCATGCAGATCGAGCGTCAACTGATGAAATTGTTACGCGATCGCGCTATCCGCCGCAATCTCCAACACTTCAGGCAAGCGGGTGCTAACGTTGAGTACCTGCCCGTTGATGTGAAAA
>DATNPC010000572.1:0-6962 GCA_036703375.1 Allocoleopsis sp. | reverse complement strand
CAGTCGCCCACCCCTACCCCAACCTCTTCGGAACAGTCCTCAACACTGGCTACTCCTTCACCAACAGAGAGTCAACCGCCTGTTACGAGTTCCCCGTCCTTACCGAAATCAACCGCTAATCGGGAGCTACTCGAACAGAGCTGGGCTATCTACCGACAGCAATTTATTCAAGCTGACGGGCGAGTGATAGACTACCAAGATAGCGATCGCTCTACCTCGGAAGGACAAGGGTACGCCATGCTGCGTGCTGTCCTAATCGACGACCCCACCACCTTTGCCCTCACTTTAGATTGGGCAGAGAGAAACCTCCATCGACTTTCCGATAAGGGTGCGCCGAGCGATCGACTTTGGTTGTGGAAATGGGGACAATATCAACCCGGTAAATGGGGACCGATCGATAAAAACTTTGCCAGCGATGCTGATATTGATGCCATCACGGCTCTCATCCTGGCTGCTCGCCGCTGGAATCGACCTGAATATCTCAATTTAGCTCGTGCCAAGCTGCAAGATTTATGGAAATTCTCAACCATCGCTGTCCCAGGGGGCAAGCGCTATCTTCTACCAGGACCCGTGGCAGCCTTTGCTCCCTCGCCCTCAACGATATACCTAAATCCTTCTTATTTTGCTCCTTATGCCTTTCGGCTGTTTGCCCAAGTCGATCGCGATCGCGATTGGCTTAGCTTAGTCAGCAGCAGCTACGATGCCCTAGAAAAGTCCTCCAAGGTTTCTACCGTCGGTTTACCGAGCGATTGGATTGCCTTGGACACGAAAACGGGGAAATTTCAACCTATACCGAGCAATCGCCAACTTCAGTCGGTGTATAGCTTCGATGCCTACCGAGTTTGGTGGCGAGTAGCTTGGGACGCGGCTTGGTTCAATGCCCCGGAAGCTCAGCGCTATCTGCGTACTGCCACCAAACATCTGGAGCAACAATGGCGTTTGCAAAAACGCCTGCCAGCGCGCATCGATCTTCAGGGGAAACCGACTGTCAATTACGAAGCGACATCCCAATATGCCATGCTCTATCCCGCCTTCCGCTTAATCGACCCGGAAACGGCCGAGCAATTGCTCAACGAGAAACTACTACCTCAATACAAGCAGGGAATTTGGGATGACCAATCAGCTTACTACACGCAGAACTTAGCCTGGTTAGGTTTGCTTGAACCCAGCGCGATTCAACCCCAACTTCTAAAGCCTTAGTCGATGAAGTTTTGCAGGTTAGGCAGCATGAGCTGCGCTCACACCAAAGGAATGAAAAGTCTTATCCCTTCTACCTTCTGTCTTCTACCTTATTTGCCAGCTAGACAGTATAACCTTCAACGTTCTCTCATTCCAACCTTCTTCCAACCTTAATCTCGGGCATCACCTTATGGAACGATTGTTTCGGTTCATCAAAGTCATGACCGCTAAACGCGGGCAACGTCATCCTAGCTCTGGACGCGATCGCTTATTTTTACCTCTATTCCTGCTGTGCAGTCTATTGGTCTTGCTATTGGGCATTAGTGCAACGGTTGTTGTGGCTCAAAGCGACAGTGGCATTAAACAGGAAGAAGACAAGTTAATCCGCCAGTACACCTTACCCAGCGCCCCAACTCAACCTCCCGTCTACAAACCGATACCCGCCCCTGCCTCTAAACCAGAGAGTTCGCCTCGTTCCAGAAAACAGAGCGCTCCTCCACCTCAACGAGAATCTTCTCCTGCAACGCCACCAAAACGGCGACAACCTGTTGCGACTGAGCCAGAATCTGCTCCATCTCCCAGAGAAGAAGCGCCTCCAGTGCGTCGTTCTGCCCCACGTCCTGAAAAAAGCGATCGCTCATTTATCCGAGAGAGCGAACCGGCCGACAACAGTGAGAGTGAAAGCAAACCCGTTCCCAAGGAAAGCGATACAACCGAAAAGCCAGAATCCTCTACTGCTTCTAGCCAATCAGACACAGATGCTCTCAGCAAAAACTTACCAGCCAGTAAGTATGCGTTGGAATTCAATCGCTCTCCCGTCGTGGGCAATCGCTTCCGCTTGCAGGGCGTTTACTCGGAAGCGAGACTGGGCTTTACCCGTCCTCATGATTGGAAAGTCAAATCCGTCAAAGCCCTCATCCGCTACCAGCACTCACCCGCTCTGTTGGCCAATCGCTCCAACCTAACCGTGCGGGTGAACGATCGCAGTATCGGCAGCGTCCCGCTCAATCGCAAGGCATCCGAAATTGGCAGCGTAGTCTTTAATGTCCCGCCCAATCTCATTCAAGACTACAACGATATCTCCATGGTCGTGCAGCAGAACAACGACGCCAAATGCAGCGACCCCAGCGACCCGACGCTGTGGACTGAGATTCTACCGGATTCCCAATTACTGTTTGACTACCAACTCCAACCCATTCCCTTAAGCTTTAACCGCTATCCTTATCCCTTTTTTGATGAACTGAGCCTAGAACCGAATCGCATCGCATATCTGCTGCCCACCGTTACTCAAACGTGGTTATCATCCGCCTCTCGCGTCCAAGCCACTCTCGGGAGATTCGCGGATTTCCGTCCGATGGAAACTCGCTTAGTCCAAGACATTGACGAAGTGGAGGCAAACGAGCGCGTAGTGGTAATTGGGACTCCCGCCGAGCAACCCGCTTTGAAATCGCTGGACTTACCGTTCAAGATTTCCCAAAGCCAAGTTCTGGATGGTAGCAAGAATCCCCTACCCGACGATGTCGGCTTGCTGATGCTGACTACGACACAAAAAGGCAGCGTTCCAGTCCTCGTCGTCACCGGAAATGGAGCGCAAGGGGTTGCCAAAGCAGCCCAGTTTTTGGCTCAGCCAGATACTCGCAAACTCGGTACGGGTCAAGCCATTCTCGTCAGCGACCTCAAGCCAGTACCAACGCCATCGCCCCGCAACTGGCCGCGTTATTTGCCGGAAAGCAATTCCTTTAAACTTAGCGACCTGAAAACCCCGATTGAAGGCAAGCCGTTTCAAGATATTACCGTTCGGGGTTCAGGGGCAGCACCGATTGAATTTGATTTTCGAGCGTTGCCAGATGATGAATTTACACGGGGAAGCTACATGAACTTGCACTACAGCTACGGCCCGCAAGTGAATCCCAGGCTGTCTGTGGTCGAAGTTCTACTCAACGATGTGTTCATTGGTGGAGCGCGCTTGACCTCAGAAGATGGCGAAAATCGACAAACTCTCAAGGTGGATTTACCCGCTAACCTGATCGATTCCACCTCGAAAATCAAAGTAGCATTCCGACTCAACCCCAAGGAACCCCCGCAATGTGGCAAGATTACTGACCAACAACTGACTGGTACGGTTCACGCTGACACTAACTTTAAGCTCAATCGGGAAACATCCGTGAAGCTGCCAGATTTAAAACTGCTAAGAGCGGGTTTTCCGCTGACTGCGCCTCAAGATTTGTCCAATACAGCAATTGTCATACCTCAATCTCCATCAAATACCGATCTGCTCTCGCTCCTCACCGTCAGCGAACGCTTGGGACGGCTGAGTCAGGCCGATACGATTAACCTCGATGCTTACACCCTGGATGCCTTGCCGTCGGAGATTGGCAAGACTCACCATCTAGTTGGAATTGGCATTCGCGAGAAATTTCCCTTTCCCAAGGTGTTCGAGTCCGGTGGTTTTCGCTTGAGCGATGCATTTTCGCGTCAGACGAGTCAAGGTAGCCTTCAAACTCTGCCGGATACAGAAGGCGTGATTAAAGAAGTGCTGTCTCCTGAAAATAGCGATCGCATCCTTCTAGCCCTGAGCGCTCAAACTGAAGATGGCTTAGAGCGAGTCCGGCAGATTCTGAGTAAAGACCGTTGGTTCTCGCAGATCCAGAAGGATACGGTACTCGTCAGCAGTGACTCTCCCAACCCTGCTGAGTATGACGCCGGTGCCTACAGGCTAGAGTTTCTAGACAGCGCGCCCTCAACGAAACGTATTGGCAACGCTACCTTGCTCTCGCAAGTATCTCACTTCTTGCAAGAAAACTGGTTCTTATTACCGCTTGGCATTGTTGCGATCGCACTTTTACTCTACGGCATCGCTCAACTCTACCTCAAGCGCGTCATCGACAAGAAGAGTCATTAATTTCTAGTAGTTGGTTGTTAGTAATTTGTTGTTTGTTTTTTGACCAATAACTAACAACCATAACTAACAACCAATAACCAATAACTAATAACCAACAGCTATGTCTTTATCCTCTCTGAAATCTCGATTAAGGCGGCAGCGATCGCGTCCTATAGTCACTACTTGGTTGGTCGATCGCTTACCCCTGTTTTTTGAGCGAATGCTCGCTGGGGTAGGCATCCGACCGTTGAAAGTGTTAGTGTTACTCCTCCTCGTGCTGTCCGTTCCCCTAATCGTTACACCGCTGAAGGTTTGGCAGCAGGGCATCGTAGCTGTGCTACTAATTGCGATCGGTCAGTTAGTTGTAAATGCCGAGTATCAACAGTCTGACAAGCAAACGAGCGAGTACTTGCACTTGTTTTTAGTCTGGCTGAGTCTAGTCACAACGTTGCGCTATCTGTACTACCGCTCGGTCTACACGCTGAATTTTGATAACTGGATTAATGGAATAGCTTGCATTCTGCTATTCGGTGCAGAGCTGTATGCCATCATCACCCTAATTCTCGCCTACTTTCAAACCCTAAAAATTCAAGATCGCGAACCAGTCGATCTTTCACTATTTCCTCAAGACCAGTGGTTTAACGTCGATATCTACATCCCAACATACAACGAAGATGTAGAGATTGTCCGGAAGACGGCATTGGGAGCTTTAGCGATCGATTATCCAGCCGATAAAAAGCGCGTCTATATTTTAGATGATGGTCGCAAGTACCCGGAACGCCGAGAACTGCTGCGTCAAATGTGTGAAGACCTTGGCTGCACTCTCCTGGTTCGGGACAATAACGATCATGCTAAGGCGGGTAATATTAATACAGCTTTTCGCCGCACTCAAGGCGATTTGGTGCTAATCCTGGACTGCGACCACATTCCCTCGCGACAGTTTCTTCAACACACCGTTGGCTTTTTCTTCGACCCTAAAGTGGCGTTCGTGCAAACGCCTCACTGGTTCTATAACCCCGACCCCTTCGAGCGCAACTTACTGACGGGAGGCAAAATTCCGGTAGGGAATGAGCTGTTTTATAAAGTGCTGCAAAAAGGCAATGACTTTTGGAATGCCTCCTTTTTCTGTGGTTCCGCCGCCGTAATTCGGAAAGACTATGCGTTGAGCATCGGGGGCATCGCGACGGAAACGGTGACAGAAGATTGTCACACAGCCTTGCGACTGCATTCTCTGGGGTATAAGTCGCTCTACTACGACAAGATTATGGTGGCAGGGTTGGCACCGGAGAAGTTTTCCTCCTATATCGGTCAGCAAGTGCGCTGGGCACGGGGAATGGCTCAGATTCTGCGGCTAGAAAATCCTCTATTTAACCGGAAGCTGAAGCTTACCCTCGCACAACGGTTGTGTTATTTCAGTGCCACGTCACACTTTTTCTACGGCTTTCCTCGGTTAATGTATGCGATCGCGCCTACCCTATTTTTACTCTTCGGCATCAACCCGATTCAAGGTTTGGGTTCGGAAACCTTAGCCTATGCCCTGCCCCATATTCTGATTGCCCTCAATGCCAACTACATCACTTATAAGCACGTTCGCTTCTCCTTCTGGAATGAAGTGTTTGAGTTTGTCATGTCGTTCCAGGCAGGATATGTAACTCTGATGGCACTCATCAATCCAAAGCTTGGTTCGTTTAACGTCACCGACAAAGGACTGTCAGTCACGAAACGGAGCTTTGATTGGGAGTCCGTGCGCGGGCTGCTCGTCGTCACGGCATTAGTCGTCATTTCCTTACTAGCTGTTCCCTTTTGGCTCATTCTCCGTCCCGAAGATCATGAAGCCGTGTTGGTGAACGCCATGTGGTGCGTCTTTAACCTGATTTTACTCACCGCTGCTCTGTTAGTAGCCTTCGAGCAGCCGCAACTGCGAGCCGCACACCGCTTACCGCGACGCCTTGCCATCACCATTCACGGCCCCGATGGCTCTTGGAGTGGCGAAACTATTAACGTGTCAGAAACCGGGGCTTTAATTGCCTTAGAAACCTGGCCAAACTTACCCGATGAAGTGGAAGTTGAACTCGTGGGTGATTACAGTGCCAGAGCCTTTCTCAACGGACAGATTGTTTGGAAAACACTGGTCAATGGTACTAAAACTCACTTAGCGATTAACTTTACTAACCTGACTCAAGCCCAACGAGATTCGATCGCGTTAGTCATCTATTCTGATGTTGAGGAGTGGTATTCGCAAAAGCGCGATGTTGTAGACAACCCGCTTGGCTCGTTCCTATTTCTTGCCACAAGTCTGTTTCGCGCTTTGCGGGAGTTCCAGCCCTACAAAGGGGGTAAGGTTCGCAAGCAGGTTCGAGCGGCGGCTCAAATCTACTGGGAGGGTAACTTTTATCCTGGAGAGGTAACAGAAGTGGGAGTTACCAGTTTGCGGCTGGAATTAGATGGCAGCACGATATCGAGGGAGCAAATCTTGCAGCCGAATGACTACCAGAGAATGCAGCACGATAAGCCTTTGGTTGGCTTGCTATTTAGTCAGGAAACAGCAAAGCTTATCTCCCAGCGCTTTTTGGCGCAAATTGCCGAGGTCGAAGTCTTGTCCAATCAAAACTCCCCTCAGGGAAAAGTTGCTCTTGAGTTAATGTTTCCAGAGCAATTTCAAGAACGCCAATCTGGCAAGATTAAACAACTTGTGAAAATACTGCAATGATACTGGTCATTCAGTGGTTGGTGAGTGGATAGCGGCTATTAGCGACTAAGGTAACTCAGATCTTGCACCTGGAAACATGGATGTAAAAACCATAACTACGTGCAAGCGGAATCAGATGTTCGATGTTGAGTAAAAGAAGAGACACAAGGAGTTGTGGGAAGATAAATTCGCGTGCGATTTGTGCAGCTTTAC
>DATNPC010000571.1:0-2745 GCA_036703375.1 Allocoleopsis sp. | reverse complement strand
CCAAGATGCTTGACGAGAAGGGCAATGTGGAACGAGAATTTACGACCACTGCCCAGGTTCAAGCGAAGCAGCGCCAAACCCTGCAACTCGTTTGGGACTGGTCCAATCCTCGACTATGGGATGTTGGTCAACCGAACCTGTACACGCTACAACTGGACGTAAAGGGTAGCGGAATTGATGATGAATACAACCAGCAATTCGGCTTTCGCGAATTCTGGATTGAAGGGCGCAAATTCTATTTAAACGGAACAGAGATTCGTCTGCGCCCCGTGCTTCACGACGATACTTGGCAAGGCTGGGGAGTAGGGATTCCAGAAGTAGCTGACGGGATGATTGACGGCTACGTTGCGGCGGGATTCAATATTGCCGAACTTTGGCCCTGGAACCACGACGAACGAGGGCGATGGCACTTCCGAGAACTGTTTGCCGATCGCGCTGACGTGAAAGGCTTCCCCATTATGGCACCTGCCATGGATGTTGCTGACATTGCCTCCCCCAAGCAGTGGTACATTCCGTTCTCCAAACAAGTGTGGGAACAACGGATGGCAACGGATTTGCGTCGCTATCGCAACCATCCATCCATTCTCCTCTGGGCGAGTACTCCCAATTATTTCGGTCACAGCGACGACCAAAACCCGCGACGAATCGGCAAGAAAACGATTGAGGGCAAACTGAACGAGGTGGAAGACAAGCGAATGGGGGAAATCATTCCCATTGGCAAAGACGCCGTCAGTTCGATTAAAAAATATGACCCGACTCGACCTGTAATGATGCACCAAGGGGCAGCGGTTGGCGATGTGTATGCCCTCAACTCTTACCTGAATCTGATTCCCCTGCAAGAACGGGAAGAATGGTTATCCGAGTGGACGCAACACGGAGATATGCCCTACATGGTGGTGGAATTTGGCACGCCGTTACACGCTACGATGATGCGGAGTCGCAATGGTTTCGGTCAAGCCATCACGAGCGAACCGTTGATGACGGAGTTTAGCGCGATTTACTTGGGAAAGCAGGCTTACGAGTTAGAAACCCCAGAGTACCGCAGCAAAATTCGGGAATCCTTTGTCAAAGACCAAGAGTATCAAGGTTGGCATGGTAAACGAGAACTGGATTTTGCGCCTGCCTTTCAGAAGTTGCAGCAGCTATTTAGCACTAACACTTGGCGCAGTTGGCGCACCTTCGGGATAACGGGTGGAATGCTACCTTGGAGCAACGGACACGGATGGGAAGTGTCTCAAGAGGGAAATCAAAAAGTCGATATCGTTCAGTCTGACTCATCCGGACGTGGCGTCCATCTCAAGCAAGTCCGCAAGTCTCTATTACATTACTTCCAGCCCCCCGACTATGTCATCCAACCTGGCGGGGAAGCGATTCTGCAAAATAATGGTTCTACGCTAGCGTGGATTGCGGGTTCATCCCGAGATGCGTTCAAAGATAGTCAACCTCCGAGACGGGGAGACGGGGAGACAGGGGGACGGAGGGAGAAAACGTGTAGAGAGTTGGACTGCAACTGGGTATCAGACGCAGCGTTTGCCGCGAAAGACCACAACTTTAGAGTAGGAGAAAAACTCCAAAAGCAAATTGTGCTGATTAATGACACGAGGTCGAGACAGGAATTTTCCGTTGACTGGCAGGTGGTGGTTAATGAAAACGCGATCGCAAAAGGACAAAAGACGGGAAACATCGAGACAGCACAAACTCTATTCTTCCCCATAGCGGTTGATTTACCCGATAGTACCGACGGCAAGACAGTGAACGGAGAAATCCGCCTCATAGCCCGCATCGGTAACCCCCAACATCAAGATAGCTTTGTGTTCCGCGTCTTTCCCAAACTCCCCAAGACAACTGGCACTCTGACTGTCTTTGACCCCGTCGGCAAAACAACCCGGATGTTGCAGCAGTTGGGATATACAGTTGTCCCTTGGAATGGTTCGTCAACAGCCCAACTCTTGGTCATTGGTCGCGAAGCGTTATCGGGTGGGTACAAGCTACCCGGAGATTTGGACGCATTTGTCCGCAACGGTGGCAGAGCGATCGCATTTTCCCAAAACCCAGAATGGTTACAGCGTCTGGGTTTTCGTGTCGCCCCTCATCTCACCCGCCGTGTTTTCCCCATCGATCCCACCCATCCTGTCGTGAATGGATTGGATGAACAAGATTTGCGCGACTGGACGGGCGAGAGTACCCTCGTTGCAGCTTACCCCAAAACCCTCAACGGCGAGAGCAAGCGCAGTCCTCATAGTAGCCCCTGGTATGGCTGGCACTGGGGAAATCGTGGTGCCGTCAGCAGTGCATCGATAGAAAAGCCACATCGCAGTTCTTGGCGACCGATTTTAGAGTCTGAATTTGACTTAGCCTATACCCCGCTGATGGAACTCGACTACGGCAAAGGGCGGCTGATTTGGACGTCCTTAGATTTGGAAGACCATCACTCCCTAGAGGCGGCGGCGGAGAAACTAGCCCAACAAGCGATCGAGTATGCGGTCAATGCCCCATTATCCCCCAAAGCGAACCAGGTAATTCTGATTGGCGATGATGCGGATAAGGCGAAACTAGATGCCTTGGGTTTGATTTACCAACCCTCCAATTCCTTGCAGACTGACGCCGAGTTAACCATCATCGGGGCGAAAGCAACTATCAACGATAATGAGTTGCGAACGTATTTGAACCAAGGAGGTAAAGTATTTTTCTTACCGCGAACTTCACCTTCTACTGCATTAGGCGTTCGCTTACACTTGGTGAAAA
>DATNPC010000570.1:0-2200 GCA_036703375.1 Allocoleopsis sp. | reverse complement strand
TCCACAAATAACCACAACAGTACACAATATAGTGAGAGAACTGGGTTCTTGTAGCGCTTCTCACCCAGAACAGCCATAGCCATGAACGAATCATTAATCAATTCTTTACTGGAAGACTTGAAAAGCCCTGACGAGAACGTTCGCCAGAAGGCAACAGAAGAACTCTGGCGTATCTGGTTCTATGAAAAGGGAATCTATGGAATGGCGCTAATCGAACGCAGCCAAATTATGTTAAAGAACGGGGACAATGACAAAGCGGAAACGTTGCTCACAGAACTGATTAGAGATCAGCCGGATTTCGCAGAAGCGTGGAATCGACGGGCTGTGCTCTACTACACGCTTGGAAAATATGAAAAATCCAAGAATGACTGTCTGCAAACCCTTAAGCTCAATCCCATTCATTTTGGCGCACTTCACGGTCTAGGCCTGTGTTACGCCGCCTTGGGAGATTATCGCAAGGCAATCCAATCGTTTCGGAAAGCTCTAGCCATTCAGCCCTATGCCTTGGTGAATCAAAAGTTGATTCTTGAATGCACGCTGCGTTTAAGCTAGTCCATTGACGCGATTAATTTACTACCAAAGGAGAAAAAAGTTAAAAGGAAAGAGTACACCTAGTTGAGCGATCGCGGCCTATTTGCATCTACGCGATCGCGATCGCTAAACTAGGTGCGGTTACTCGCTCCCAATCATGATGACAACTGCCCGCTTCCCCATCTGTCAGCTACCACCACCGCTCAAACCTGGAGATTTACTCCGGGTGATTGCTCCCAGTGGAGCGTTGCGAGAGTTTGAGGCATTTCACAACGGTCTAGAAATTTGGCGAAGCCGGGGTTACACCCTTGAATGGTCAGCCAACTTGGATGCCAGGGAAGGCTATCTAGCCGGTACAGACAGCGAGCGACGCCAGCAGTTGGCTCAAGCCTGGAAAGACCCCGACTGTAAGGGCATCCTCTGTCTCAGAGGTGGCTACGGCAGCGCTCGACTTCTGGAAAGCTGGACGTGGCCGTCACAGCGCGAGAGCAACGAAACAACGTCCAAATCCCCAATCCCAAAGTGGCTCATCGGTTTTTCTGACATCACGGGGTTGCTGTGGAGCCTCACTCATCTCGGTATCTCCGGCGTGCATGCTCCAGTTCTGACCACCCTAGCTGCCGAGTCAGAATGGTCGCTCAATCGATTATTTGACTGCGTTGAAGGACGTTCCCTGGCTCCTCTGACGGGCGTCGGCTGGGGGGGCGGTCAGGTCAGTGGTATTCTGTTACCAGCCAATCTGACAGTTGCCACGCATTTACTGGGAACGCCAGTACAGCCCCCCCTCGATGGGGTTATCCTGGCTTTGGAAGATGTGACAGAAGCTCCCTATCGCATTGACCGAATGCTGACTCAGTGGCGGATGAGTGGAGCATTTCAAGGAGTTCGGGGAATTGCCTTGGGTCGTTTTAGCCGCTGTTACCCTCCTAAGGATGTTCTCAGTTGGACTGTAGAAGAAGTATTGCGCGATCGCTTATTCGACCTTGGCATCCCAATTGTCTCTGACCTCCCTTTCGGTCATGAAGGGGATAATGCCGCCCTCCCAGTAGGACGACCCGTTCAATTGGATGCCGATAAAGGCACGCTGACCTGGATTGCGAATGATTAATGAAATATAGTGGTTCCCAAATAAGTTGAACGAAAATACTGAGCGCAGTCACGATCGGTAGGTGGCGATAAAATGGAAAGACGCTCCCGATTTGGAAGCTTACTTTCCCCGAGTCTCCCAATCCCCCCGTCAGTCTTAACCAACGACTGATGAGTTCACCCTAAGGGTGGTGAGATAGCCAAACAAAGCGTTAAGCTCTAGAGAAAAGTTGCCGGACACGGAAACTGACCCAAGCTTATGCTCAGCGATCGCCAACCTCATTTCCATCCTTCACTACAAGATTGTGAACCGCAAGCCATCAATTGGTTACTTGAGGAATTGGGATTTGCTTGGCAACAAATATCAAGACAGGCTTTACTAAACAAAATTATTCAGGCAGTACGCAGCACGGCGATACTCGATGAGGTTTTACAGACAACAGCTAACCAGATCAAGGTTTGGCTCAAGGTGAGTCACTGTCTCATCGCTCGACCCGACGCTCACAATCGCATGGTCGTTCGCTATGTGTCTGATACGGTAGGCACAAGCGAGAGCCTCATCGGCAGCTATTATCCGTTCTAT